>NZ_AP023441.1:1500000-1720000 GCF_019976755.1 Nostoc sp. MS1 | reverse complement strand
CCTAACAGACCGAGGGCTTGACCTCATCATCATTGGCAAATATCGCGTTTCTGGCAGTCTTCAGGGTTTTGTACCCACTAAGTTTTCCTGGTGCCTATGGTGCAGTGGCACCACTCTGATCCCATCCCGAACTCAGTTGTGAAACGCTGCTACGGCTACGATAGTTGGAGGGTTGCCTCCCGCCACAATCGCTCGGTGCCAGGTTCTTTTTTTGAAAATAAAACCCCCTTTCCTGTGTGAAAGGGGGTTTTATTTTAGGTCAAGTTATATTTAATTATACAATTGTATTACGTAATTATAAGGTTGTTAGTTTAGTATTAAATTATCTCAAATTATTTAAAGTTAAGTGCTTCTTAATGTAGATTTTTGTGAGGTACTGATAAAAAATATCTGTATTAACTATACTTACTGTGCTAAGTATGCTTCAATTTTTATTGAGGCAGAAATTTCGATGCACCGCATTGAATTACTACTAATGAACCATTCTTTAGTAAGCAATAAAGCGGGTAGACTCTATGGCTAGTAAGTTCTATGACAAATTCATGGGATGGCGTGTCTGGTTAGCTAAATCATCTTTTAAACGGATGAATTTAAGCTGTTTTATTCAGAAGTGGCGATTTAGATGGCCAAATACTTATCGTCGAACTTTGCTCAAGAGTATTTTCCCTATTTTAGTATTGATATCTTTTGTCACAGTATTACTTGTAGATAACTTTATTCCTGCTGCTGCACAAATACCTCGGCAAGAAATTCGTGGGGTTTGGATGACTAACAATGATTTTGACATCCTTCGCGATCGCGTTAAGGTGCAGGATGCCATGAGTAAACTACGGCGGTTGAATTTCAATACAGTCTACCCCGTGGTGTGGAACTCTGGCTATGTCATGTATCCTAGTGCTGTAGCACAAAAGGCTGGTATCCAACCTTTTGTATTTAAAGGTAAGGATGGGCATGATATTCTTGCGGATGTGATTAACCAAGCGCATCGTCGAGGTTTATTAGCTATTCCTTGGTTTGAGTTTGGTTTTATGGCTCCTCCAACATCTGAATTAGCTATGAACCATCCAGAGTGGTTAACGCAAAAGCGTAATGGTGGACAAACTTCAATGAGTGCTGCTGGTGAGGTGGTTTGGCTGAATCCTTTTCACCCACATGTTCAACGTTTAATTAGTGACCTTGTGCTAGAAATTGTTACTAAGTATGACATTGATGGTATTCAATTTGATGATCACATGAGTTTACCTCATGAATTTGGTTACGATAAATATACGGTATCTTTATATACTAAAGAAACTAAAAATCCACCACCCTCTAATCCTCAAGAGACGGCATGGGTGCGCTGGCGTGCTGATAAAATTACGGCATTTATGGTACGGCTAAACCAAGCTGTAAAGGCCAGAAAGCCTAACGTAATTTTCTCTATATCTCCCAACTATTACGATTTTGCTTACAAGTTTCAATTACAAGATTGGTTGGCTTGGATACGATTAAAGATTGTAGATGAACTTATTGTCCAAGTTTATCGTCCTAATTTGCCAAGTTTTACCTCTATTATTTCTCGTCCAGAAATTCAAGAAGCACAAAAAGTTATACCTACTGGTATCGGGATTATGACAGGGTTACGCAATAATGCTGTCCCTATGTCACAGATTAATTCTCAGGTACGAACTACACGGCAACGTGGGCTGGGAGTAGCTTTTTTCTACTACAGTAGTCTTTGGGATTATGATCGAGAACAATTAGATGAACGACAAGCCGGATTTCAGGCTCTTTTTCCTAATCCGGCGCTTCGTGCCAGAATTGAGTAATGTTAAGGACTAAAGTCCTTACTACGAACTATCTTATCTATTGGATTTGTCATCATAGCTTTGATGGAGGTATTAGATAGGTTGTCACATTTGATGGGTGATGATTTGTCTGCTAACTATTGGTATGAAGGGTATTGTCTGCAATCTGGGGATTTGTTGAGGTTGCCTCGTACACTTTTAGCAGAGACAATCGCTCGTGATTTAATGCAGGAACTCGCTCATGATGAGCTATACTCTCGTGAAGGAAAAATGTATGGCATCTTACTAGTGGAAATGCCGACTGGCGAAAGACGGGTACTGAAGGCTTTCTCTGGGTTGCTCAATGGTCAAAGTGTAGTTGATTGTTGGGTTCCACCAATTCCAGGGAGAGAGCAAGTTGCTTTGGATGAGGCGCAGACTTTGGCTGAGTTAGATGCTATTAAGCAGGAGTTGATTACTCTCAACCAACTGCCAGAAAGGCAACTGTATGATACTGCTTATCAGGAATTTGAGCAGCAGTTGCAAGTAATGAGCGATCGCCATCGTCAACGCAAGTATCAACGTCAACAAAAGCGTTTGTTATTATCCGAAATCTCACAAACTGCACTGACTACGGCATTGGCACAACTTGAGGAAGAAAGCCGTCAGGATGGGATGGAAAAACGGCGATTGAAGCAAGAACGAGACAAGGTGCTGCAACCATTAGAGGAAGCGATCGCTACAGCAAACGCTAGGATACAACACCTCAAGCAAAAGCGAAAATCTCTATCTCGGCAATTACAGACGCAAATGCACGCTGCTTACAGCCTGATGAATTTTCTGGGACAATCGGTATCATTACAGCAATTAATGCCGAGTGGTTTACCAACAGGAACAGGAGACTGTTGTGCGCCTAAACTACTACATTATGCGGCAACTCATGGACTTAAACCCCTAGCAATGGCTGAATTTTGGTGGGGTTCATCTTCTCAAGATAAAATTCAGGGTGAGTTTTACGGTGCTTGCACGGAACGATGTCAACCTTTGATGGGGTTTTTGTTGTCGGGTTTGAAATCTCACTCTTCTACTCTAGATTTTGGCAGTAATGTAATTTATGAGGATGAATGGCTGATTGCTGTAAACAAACCGACTGGGTTGTTATCTGTTCCTGGACGTTATCTTGACAGCCAAGATAGTGTTGTTAGTCGTTTGCGTCATTTGTTACCTGATGGGAAGATGCTTGCAGCTGTACATCGCTTGGATCAGGATACATCTGGGATTCTTTTACTAGCAAAAGATAGACAAACCTATAGTTTACTTAGCCAGCAGTTTCAACAGCGACAAGTTTACAAGGTTTATGAAGCTGTACTTGCGGGAGTTGTTGGTACGGACGCAGGGATAATTGATTTGCCATTGTGGGGAGATCCCAAAAATCGACCTTATCAGCAAGTTGACTGGCAACGTGGTAAACCTAGTGTGACACAGTATCGTGCGATCGCAAAAGAAGGAGACTACACCCGGATTAAATTTTTCCCACTCACAGGACGCACCCATCAATTGCGAGTTCATGCGGCGGATATGCAAGGATTAGGAGTGGTAATTTTAGGCGATCGCTTTTATGGTTGCACGACTGGGGTAAGTCGGTTATACTTGCACGCTAGAGAACTTCGCTTTCAGCATCCGCACTCAGGAGCGACTATTCATTTACACGTAAAAACGCCATTTTAAGCGGACTAAGTAGGTGGACACAATTATTTAAGTAAGTCGGTGGGAAAAAACAAAGCTAAGTTAAGAAAGGTAAACAAGGCTATAACCCTCTTCCCTCCTGCCTTCTGCCTCCTGCCTCCTGCCTTGCCATAGCGATAATTTTTAACACTGAGCTACTTATAAGACGCATTTCGACTACGCTCAATGCTCGTTAACCTTATTAGAAGAGGGTTGAGCGCAGTCGAAACCCGGCGCTATCAAGTTAAGTTTAATTTAGTCCTTCTACTTATTAGGTTATTTGGCAGTTTTTATATAGCTTTTATTATATATTTTGACTAGCGGTGACAACTTTGGATCGTAAGGATTACTGAGATTTAGTTGATAAATAACTCGGAATAAATTTTCTTTTTTATCCCCTTCTGCTCTAACTATATAACTTGCTGGTTTGTCGGGAAAATTTTCTATTTTTTCTATTTTTTTATCTTGAATTAGTTGGATTTTATTTATTTTTTGATTTGTTTTAGTATGAGGATTGACTAAACAGAAAACACTTGTAGAATTGGGAAACTTTAGCACTTGTAAAAAGTATTTTTGTTTACCTGTATTAAATCCAGATGTGAAGTAGACAGTCGCACGATTTTGGGGAGGTACTTTTTTAAGATTTTCTGGCGTTCTCACGTAATAGCGACAATTTCTATCTAGAATTGCTTCTCCTGCCATTACAGGATTTGTAAATATTACTAAGTTAATACAATATAAGCTGAATATTGTTAATGTTGATACAGATTTTTTTGATAATTTAAGCATAGTCTAACTCCCCACTTTATCCATAAAGATGGCATTCGATGTGAAGAAGTTCCAAAATTTTATGGTAACTAGATACTAGGAGATCGCTCTATTAAACAAATTTATAGATACAGAAATGATAATTAGTAACTTCCAACCTTTTCAGTTACAAAGTTAAGGATATGTTGAGCAGTAATACTCGGTTGTTCTAAATGTGGTATGTGACCACAATCTTCAATCCAGATGAGTTGGCTATGAGGAATCGCTCTTTTAAATCTTCTGCCGTCTTCAGTACCTAAAATTTTATCGTTATCACCCCATAAAATTAGAGTAGGTGAGACAATTTCAGCCAGTTTTTTAAATCTAAAAGCAGAGTAGCCACCACTCTTAGTAAATGCAATTAAAGCTTCAGGCCAGCTAGGCATTTCTAAATGTAATGCACCACAATATAGAGCATCAAGGGTGGCAAAACTAGGATTTTTGTAAGCAGCACGAGCCACGCGATCGCGCACTTTCGGACTCCTTAAAAACTGAGCCGCCATATAATCCAATGGGGGAAACATAAATTTAGTTAGCGGTGAACCCCCCCGCAAACCAGCACTATCAATTAACACTAACTTCTCTACTACTTCTGGGTAAGTGAGCGTAAAATCAATCGCCGCCGCACCCCCCATTGATGCACCCACCAAAATTACAGGTTGGTTAATCAGAGTTTTCCAGAAGTAATATAGATGAGTTTTTATAGCCACAGGGCTAAACTGTATCCCAGCAAGTCTTTCTGTAAATCCAAAACCCAACAAATCCACCGCCCAAGTTTCATTCTCTTGTGCTAACAGTGGTATAAGACGACGAAATTCTAATACAGAACTATCGAAGCCATGAATTAATAAAATTGGTGTACTCCCAATCCCTTGACGTACATAGGCTGTAGTGATTGGTTGATTACTTAAGGGAGTAGCGATCGCGTGAGTTTGAATACTTCTAGCTAAGGCGATCGACTCAGCTTCGGTAAGTTGCTCGACTGTGGCTGGTAAAAAATTTGGAAACATGGATTCTAGTTTATCAGTTGACAGTTGACAGTTTACCCTGAGCGTAGCGTCTCGTAGAGAAGGGTTGACAGTTATTTTTTCTCCTCTGCTTCCTTGTCTCCCTCATCTCCCTCATCTCCCAAAAGAAATTTCCCCCTTGGTATCACAATGGGGTCGAAAGCCTCGTACAATTAATATCACTTAACTTTTTTTATCAGGAGCTAATGCCATGCCAATGGCGGTTGGCGTAATTGAAACTTTAGGATTTCCGGCTGTGCTTGCGGCAGCAGATGCGATGGTAAAATCTGCCGCAGTCACCTTAGTATATTATGGTCAGGCAGAAAGCGCTCGTATGTTAGTGGCTGTGCGCGGACACGTTGCTGAAGTAAGAAGAGCCGTTGAGGCGGGAATTGAGGCTGGTGAACAAGCACATGGTGGTGAAGTTATCACTCATTATATAGTTCCTAATCCTCCAGAAAATGTGGAAGATATCCTTCCCATTCACTTTACCGAAAAATCAGATCCTTTTAGGGTTTTCTAAGCAATTTTGCTATTAGCCTATGTAGCGTGCCTGCGTACAATAAACTGGTACGCCACGTAAATTAATTATTCATACAGGAGATTACTAAATGTCGTCATTACAGGCAGTGGGAGCGTTAGAGACTAAGGGTTTTCCGGCTGTGTTAGCAGCAGCAGATGCTATGGTGAAAGCTGGTCGTGTTACCCTCGTAGGCTATATCCGAGTTGGTAGCGCTCGTTTTACAGTTAATATTCGTGGCGATGTTTCCGAAGTTAAGACAGCAATGGCGGCTGGTGTGGAAGCTGCACAGAATGTTTATGGTGGTACTTTAGAATCTTGGGTAATTATTCCCCGTCCTCATGAAAACGTTGAAGCTGTGCTACCTATTGGTTACACAGATGCAGTTCAACAGTATCGGGATTCTGTAGAAAATCCTATCATTCGTTCTAACAACGGGCGATAGAGGGTAGGGTACAGGTAATAAAGACATTTGTACTCGTCGTAGGGGCGCAAATATATACGCCTCTACCCTTATTTCCTAACCGCCACTTGGTTCTCCCCAATCTTTAATGATGGAGAATATGGAAGAATAATCTTCATTTGCGAATGACATTTTCATCGTTGTTTGTAAAATTTTCTGCACAGTTTCAATACTGCTGAGTTCCAAACCTAGATATTGGGCTTCGGAAATAAACAAATCTGTATCTTTGAGTAAGTGTTTTGTCGGAAAATTGGGATTGCTATAATCGCCATCCAGCATTCTTTGCAGCTTTTTATCAAAGGTAGGGGCATATAGCGCACTTCCCCGCAGAACTTCCATAAATTTGTCTACATCAATGCCTTGACGCTGTACAAAGGCTAAACTTAGAGCGAAGCTGGTAGTTAATGAAGCTATTAACTGATTTAGAGCTAATTTCAAACCAGATGCGGTTCCTACAGGCCCTATCAGTAACGGTTCTGGGCCAAAATTCTTGAGTAAATCTAGACAACGTTCATATTGTCGAGGTTCAGCACCTACCATCACCGTCAGCGTTCCCGCTTCTGCTTCTGGTATACTTCCTAACACTGGTGCTTCTATATATTCGCCGCCACCACCAATTATAGAATCTCGAATTTCTTGGCTTTGTGTAGAGGTAATTGTTCCCATCTGGATGATAGTACGCCCTTCCAGAGTCCGCCAGGAAGTATCAGAAAGCAAAACATGGTATATTGCGGCGGCGTTAGTCAACATAAGGATGACGCATTCAGCCTCTCGAATGGCATAGCGGGGATGTGTCACTACTTCCGCGCCTGCTGCTTGTAGTGGGGCTAGTTTTTCTGGGGTACGGTTATAGGCGACTACCTCTATATTTGCTGCTAACAATCTTTGGGCCATTGGTAGTCCCATTAGTCCAGTTCCCAGAAATGCCACCTTCATGTTTTACGTTCCTTTGATTCAGACGCTTTGTCATCGTTTGATTTTCTGTGGTTAGGGAGTAGTTAATCAACTGTTGACAGTTAACAGATTTACGTTGTTTCTCTACCCCCTACGCCTGAATCTAGCGATCAGCCGCCTGCGGCAAATGTTGCCATAATGACAACTGAAAGCAAGATGCCAGGACTAAGTAATGTTACTAGCACTATTAGGTCATGAGTAGACATATTTATAACTCCCCTCTGATGCTCGACTCATAGTAATCACTGTTATGCTAGTCTATATCTAGCTGATTGAGCATTCTTAAATATAGAGTTTTAATTATTTGGTCATTAGTCATTGGTCATCGGTCATTAGTCAACAGTCCATAGTCCATAGTCGTTATTGATTGTCCCTTGTCTTCCTCATCGCCTTCATCTCCCTCATCTGGCTAACTCCGGTATAGTCAAACCCTTGAGTGGTTGAGATGTTTCTTGTTTTGTTAGCCCTTTGGCTTGAATTAAAACTCCGAAGCCACCTAGTCCTGTGGGATCGATTAGTTGATGTAGGGCTTGTCTGCGATTTAGTAATTCAGAGACAGAGATTTGTTGATGGGAAAGGGCAGCAATACGGTTTCCTAAGCCCAAAGCCATTAAAAATAAAGCTTGTTGGGTAAAACCAAGCTTGGCTAAACCGCAGCGATCACCCCATTTCTCTAATGCGGTAAAGTCAACATGGGCAGTGATATCTTGTTGTCCGATATTGATATAAGGGTTGTCATGGTGACGGTGTTGATAGTAGCACTGTAGGGTTCCTTGCGATCGCCTGGGGTTATAATAACGGCTGGCAGGATAGCCATAATCAATTGTTATCACATACCCTCTTTGCAAGCGGTCTGCTACTATACTCAACCAATCAAGGGCTGCTAAATTAATTTCACTACGATAGCCATCCTCATAACCACCTTGGGTTAAATTAATTCCTACTAACTCAAAATATTCTGCAAGTTTGGGGGTTGAGGGTGAGGCGGTAATTTCTGTTAATTCGTAATTAGGAGACAAAATAAGATTGGTATCTCCCCTATCTTCCCCCACTCCCCACTCTCCACTCCCCACTCCCCGCAAGGTTACATAAATCTCTTGCAACTCCCCTGCTTCTAAGGTGAACTGATGCACTGGTAAGGCATCTACTAACTCATTGGAGAAGAAGCAGCCAATAATTGAGTTAGATGCTATGTCTTCTAAATTGCACCATTGCACGGGAAATTCTTGTAAGCGGTGCTGTTGTTCTTGCTTTAAGCCTGGGGATTTTTCGACAATAAGGTACTGCAAGGCGGCAAATAACTTGGGATATTGCGCCTGAATATATTTGAGGATATGTAAAGCTAATAATCCTTGTCCTGCACCCATTTCTACCAAATAAAAGGGGACTGGTTGTCCTAAAATTTCCCACATTTGGAGGAATTGTTCTGCTAGTAAATCACCAAAGTCAGCGCCGAGATTAACTGAGGTGAAGAAATCACCACCTTTGAAGCCAATTTTGACTGCATTGCTTGAATAATAACCGTGTTCGGGATGGTATAGCACCATGTCCATATATTCTGCAAAGGTTATTCGCGCTTGGGGACTGGTAGCAATGCGCTGGGCTATGGCTTGTTGTAGCGGTGAAGGGGGGTTCATAGATAAGTTAAATTCACTATCAGGCGTAATTTTAAATTGATTTGTCCTCCACCTAGTTCAGCTTGCCAAAATGTAGGGCGATGTAGCTAAAGTTTGCGCCCCTGATTGCATGAGTTGTATATCTGATTCTTTCCAAAAATGGGGCGCTTGGCAATGATGGGCAACTAATAGTCCCCATAATCCTTTGGGTACTAAAACTGGTACAACTAGATTGGCGCGGACTTGCAGAGTGCGGAGGAAGTCGCGGTGGCAAGGGTTGATTGGTTCTGATTCAATATCAGCGATCGCTCTTGTACGTCCTGCTAAATACAATGCTGCATATTCATCATTAAAGCATTCATCTGGCCCACTTGAGCCTAATATGGAAAATTCTTCAGAACTTAAGGCTTCAAATGTAACTTGTCCGTGCCACTGCGAATAAAAATAATACAACACCACCCGATCAACTTGTAGCGATTCTCTCAGGTTGTTCGTTGTTTGTCGAACTAGTGCGTCTCTTTGCATTGTTTGGACAAGACGCTGGAGAACTCTTTGTAAACCCTTTTCAGCAGGGTTATTCGAGTGAGGATCAAATTCTGCTTGAGAGTGAAGTTGCACAGTTCTAGATTGATAAATCGGGCGAATCTTTCACATTTATATAGTAATTTATTAGGCTTTAGTTGAACAGTAGCGTTGGCTAGGTAAAATCAGTAATTGATTAGCTTAAAGCTTATGTAATAAGGGTTTCATGCTTTTTATATTCAATATTCATTTCACCTAATCCTTACACAGTTATAAAATCTAATTCGATGTTGTTCTAATACAAATACAAGTAGAGGCAGCCCTGGTTTAAATTTGTCTTCCAACTCAAAGCAAGTAACATTAGGCAATACCTAACCCAAAAATATTAAACTTTTTTTAATTATTAGATATTCTTTCTATATTTCAGTTCAAAAATGCTTAATAAGCCTCCAGCTAGTAATACAGGAAGAAAATAGTAAATTCCGCGATAAGCTAACAGTGAGCCTAAAATTACTGCTGCCGAAATTTTAGAAGAAAGTAAGAGCAAGATAACAGTTTCAAATACTCCCAACCCCCCAGGAATATTACTAATAACTGCTGCCAGCATCGCTAGCAAGTAAACTCCTAAAAAATCAGGGTAAGATAAACTAGAATTAACAGGCAGGATGACATACAGAACTGCGGCGGCAAAAACCCAGTCAAGGCTGGAAATGGCAATTTGAGCTACAGATAGCGAGAAGTTGGGAAAACGGAAGACATGACCACGAATTGTTAATGTTTGCCGAATGAAAATACTACCTAATAGGTAGATAACGAGTAAAAAGATAAAAATAAAGCTTAAGGGACGTACTGTAGAAAAAGGTAAATGTAGTTGGGTAGGAATTGGTAAAGGATTAGTCAGGAAAATTAAACCAGCAAGGGTAAGCATTCCT
This sequence comes from Nostoc sp. MS1, assembly GCF_019976755.1. Classification (NCBI taxonomy): domain Bacteria; kingdom Bacillati; phylum Cyanobacteriota; class Cyanophyceae; order Nostocales; family Nostocaceae; genus Nostoc; species Nostoc sp. MS1. Next base: position 1,709,688 of record NZ_AP023441.1, on the reverse strand, counting down.
AACCAAAAGGTAAAATTCACAAAGGCAATTATTTGGGCGATCGCTACTACTGGCACTCCCCAACCAGTATAGAATCGGTAACGGATAGCACTGCCAGTCAATAAAGCAAAACCGATAGTGTTACTGAAAGCGGAACTAATAAAGTTAGTTAAAGCAATTTTATTCCACGATAGGGTGCGATCAACGTAGTAAAAACCTAAAATATCATACCCCGCCATTACTGAATAACCAAGAATAGTTAACCCAATCGCCCAACTCAATCGCCGTTTGGGAATGGAAGCTAATGAGTGCAGAATATCCTGATAATTATAGGCTCGTAATTCATTAGCGATCGCCCATATACAAAGTCCCAATAATAACAAACTCAATAAATAGCTGAAATTAAATCGAAAATTCTTAAACATAAAGGTTTGGGAATAAAGGGAAAAGTAGCCGTCAATTTTCCATCCAGTTGACACACCATTGACAAATGTATTTCGTAAGCTATTGAAGTTAGTCGCTAGTCAGTGAGCAATTGTTGTTCCCTTTTGCCCTACCTTTAATTCCCTACTGCTTATGACTCATTATGATGCACTTATTGGAGAAAAATTTCACCTACGTCGAGGCGTAAATTTACAAGTTTGTCATAGTTCTGGTGCTTATCCCCCAATGGTTTTTATCCACGGAGGTACGGGAAACCGATTTAATTTTAGAATGCAGTATGAATTTGCTCAGACTCAAGGCTGGGAAGTTTTAGCCTATGATTTGGCAGGAAATGGTGAGTCTAGTCGTTACTCTCGTTATTCTATAGGGCGGCATTGTCGAGATTTACACCGATTATTGCAACACTTTGGAATTGATTTACCTGTGTTGTGCTGCCACAGTTATGGGGTTCCTATTGGTTTAGAGTTTATACAACATTATCCAGTAAAAGCAATTGTTGCTATTGCTGGGGGAACTCACGATTTAGCGCCGTGGTGGGAAATTCCCTTGATGAAATTTATGGCTTGGGGTGGCAGATATTTACTGCATTTGCCTGGGGTACAAACAGTTAACAAATTTCTCTCAACTTCCTATCGTCACAGTGTGATGGAAAGGTTTTTTGCTGAAAACCCAGCACCTACAGATTTTGATGCCTATAAAGGTTTAGAAATCTTTTGGGACTATAACTTTTTTATTCGTCATCCTTTACCGAAGAATCTGCATATTCCCGCTTTAATCATTACTGCGGGAAAAGACCCTAGCTTTACCCTCAAGATGGGGGATGAGTTAGTGAGTCACTTTGATGATGGGACTCATTTACATTACGCCAATGCGGGACATTTGGTAATGGCTGAGTGTGCTGAGTTAGTGAATGAAGCGATCGCTAATTGGCTAACTCAAAAAGTTATATCAGTTCACAATTCAAACACAATAACAATATAATTTGCGTGGGTTTCTATGAACAACAAAAAACTGCAAATATTATTCTTGACTAGTGTTTCCTTCTGCCTTTTAACATTAACTGCTACAGCGCAAGCACCACTAAAAACCCCTTCTACAGCACAGTCGCCACCCAGCAATGAGAATGTAGTTAACCGCCTCAGCTTTCAAATAGAAACCTACAACAGCCAAATCATGGGGGGAAATCGTACCTATGGAGTTTCTCTACCTCCTGGCTACGCACAAAACCCACAGCAACGTTATCCAGTAGTTTTTCTTCTCCACGGTGGTCATGGTGAACCTACCGATTGGTTTAAGGGAGGCAAAGGAAAAGCTCTGACAACCCTAGAACAGCTTTATGCTAAAGACAAATTACCACCTAGTATTATCATTACCCCAGATGGTAACGATAAGCGTGGTTCTAGTCCATATAGAGATCCTGATTATTTCGACGGCCCTAATGGTAATGTCTCTACAGCGATTGGTAATGAGTTAGTACAAGTAGTTAAAAGTCGCTACCGTACTCTACCCAATCCTGATTTTTGGGCAATTGGCGGATTATCTTCTGGCGGCTGGGGTGCTGTTAATATAGGCTTACATAATTTTAACAACTTCTCGATTTTATTTAGTCATAGTGGTTATTTTCAAGATAAAAGTGGCCCAGCAAATAGCCCAATTGTTTATATCAAAAATGTGCCATCACAAGTTAAAAAAAGATTAAGAATTTATTTAGATACAGGTAGCTCAGATCGTGATGAAGTCAATGAAGGCAAAAATTTTAGTCAAGAACTAGCACGCTTAAATATTGACCACGTATTTCGTGAATATCCTGGAAGTCACACTTGGCAATATTGGCGAGAACACTTAGCAGATTCTTTAACTTTTGTGGGTGAACAATTTAAAGCTGCACAAACAGCCAGCACATCTAAAAATCTGCCCAATCACTGATAATCTTAATAGATTTGGCTGAACACAAGAAATGATAGGGAATAACGGCTGTCTGACTCCATTGACTAACAAAACTTATTAAAAAAATATGAAAATTTCTAAGATTTTCATGGGTATAGTAGGTGCGATCTCCATCTTAATTGCTGGTGGCTACTACTATGTATTTGTATTAGGCGCTCCGCAATTAGATCCACCCCAAGAAGAAACTAATACTGGTCTAAAATTTCAGTTAGAAACCTTCAATTCCCAAGCAATGGGTACAGTTCGCAATTATGGCGTGATTTTACCCCCAGGTTATAGTAAAAATCCTCAAAAGCGCTATCCTGTTATAGTTCTATTACACGGTGGTCATGATGATGCCCGTGCCTATGTTGATAAATATGCCATACTCAATATATTATCTGAATTATATAAGAGTAAAAAGTTACCTCCATCAATTGTGATTACACCTGATGGTAACGATAATCGCGGTTCGAGTCCTTTATATGACCCCGACTATTTTGATGGGCCTCACGGTAAAATAGGAACGTTGATTGGTTCGGAGTTAGTACAAGTAGTGAAGTCACGCTACCGCACGCTCGAATCACCCCAATTTTGGGCTTTGGGAGGTCTATCTTCCGGGGGATGGGGAGCATTAAATATCGGGTTACGCTATCTCAACAACTTTAATATCTTTTTTAGCCATAGTGGTTATTTTATTGATAATAGTGGCCCACAAAATAGTCCTCAACAAATCGTCAAAAAGCTATCACCTGATGAGAGAAAACGCTTGCGAATTTATTTAGATGCAGGGGTAAACGATACGGATTTTTTGGCTTCTACAAAAGCATTTCATCAAACTTTAAATCAGTTAGGTATTGCTAATGTTTTCTACTCATTTCCAGGCGGACATGGTTTATCAGGTGTTGATATAGGGTGGAACTACTTTCACAAACATCTTAAAGATTCCCTGGCTTATGTAGGAGAACAGTTTAATAATTCACAACCAAAATGAGTAGTATATCTAAAACTCAACTAGGACTTTGGAGTGCAGCTATTCTAACTGCTGTAGTTGGAGTAGTTAACTTATTATCATCAGTCACACCTAATTTATATGGTAGAAATCATTGGCTAAAAGAATTTTTACCATTTGATATTCGTGCTAGCGGTCATATATTTGCCGCGTTAACAGGATTTATTCTATTAACACTTGCTACTAATTTATTACGGCGAAAACGAGTTGCTTGGATCTTAACTATAGGTATATTAGTTATTTCTATCATAAGTCATTTATTAAAAGGATGGGATTACGAAGAAAGTATATTATCGGGAATTTTACTAGTACAGTTAATCTTGATGCGCCATGTTTTTACAGCACAATCTGACCGTCCTTCAGTAGCGCAAGGTGTGCGGATATTAATAGGTGCATTGTTATTTACCTTAGCTTATGGCACAGTAGGATTCTATTTGTTAGATGGCAAATTCACCGAAAATTTTAATTGGGGTGAAGCCGTAGTACAAACCTTGGCAATGTTTTTTACAGAAGATAATTGGGGTTTGCAGCCAAAGAGTAAATTTGGAGAATTTTTTGCTAATTCTATTTATATCATTGCTGCCAGTACAATGACATTTGCAGTGATCATGCTTTTACAACCAGTATTATCACGTAATGCTGCTACTGCAAATGAGCAAAGAAAAGCAAAGGAAATTGTTCAAGACTATGGACGTTCTTCCTTGGCAGCTTTGACTCTTTTGAGTGATAAAAGCTATTATTTTAGTCCTTCTGGTCGTAGCGTTATTGCTTATGTTCCTAAAGGTAGGGGTGCGATCGCCTTGGGTGATCCCATCGGCCCCATTGAAGACAGAATGGAAACTATCGTTAGTTTCTGGGAGTTTTGTCAACGTAATGATTGGTATCCAGCTTTTTACCAAACTTTACCCGATGACTTGGAAATGTACACTTCTTTAGGGTTTAGGGTTCTCAAGATTGGTGAAGAAGCGATCGTGGATCTCAAGAGTTTTACTTTGCAAGGGAAAGCTGGTAAAAACTTTCGTCCATCAATTAACCGTTTGACTAAATTAGGTTATCAAATTAATTTCCATCAACCACCAATTACTAATGAATTATTGCAGCAACTCAAACCCGTGAGTGATGAATGGTTAAGGATGGTGCAAGGTTCAGAAAAACGCTTTTCTTTGGGTTGGTTTGATGAAGCTTACCTACGGGAGTGTGAGATTGCTGTCATTATGAATCCCAATGGGCAAATCGATGCTTTTACCAATCTCTTACCAGAATATCAACTGAACGAAGCCACCATTGATTTGATGCGTCACCGAGAATCAATGGAAAATGGGACGATGGATTTTTTATTCACTTCCCTACTGCAACACTTTAAAGACCAAGGTTACGACAGCTTTAACTTTGGCTTATCTGCATTGGCTGGGGTGGGTGAACAACCAGAATCCAGGCGTTTAGAGAAGGTATTGCGCTATCTTTACGAACATTTAAACCGTTTCTACAATTTTCAAGGCTTACATTCCTATAAAGAGAAATTTCATCCACGTTGGGAAGGACGTTATTTGGTTTACCCCAGCTTAACCTCCTTACCCGATGTGGTTGTAGCATTGATTCGCGCAGATTCAGGCGATCGCCTCCTTGATTATTTCCAACCAGGAGCGTAATTAACAATTGACAATTGACAATTGACAATTGTTTTTTCTCCCCTGTACCTCTGCTCCTATAAAAGTTGACACTGAGCGTGGTGGCGTAATAAATGGTCGCAAAGAACCAAAGCCACCATTGCTTCTACCATTGGGACTGCACGGGGTAAAACGCAGGGATCATGTCTGCCTTTGGCTGCGAGTAAGGTTTCTTCACCTTCACGAGTGACTGTTTTTTGCTCTTTTCTAATTGTGGCTGTTGGTTTAAATGCTACTCGCAAAATAATATTTTCACCGTTAGAAATACCACCTTGAATCCCACCAGAACGGTTAGTTACTGTACGAACTTCGCCGTTTTCATCAATGTAATATTCATCGTTATGCTCAAATCCTGTTAACACAGTCCCGGCAAAACCTGAGCCAATTTCAAAGCCTTTGCTGGCGGGGAGTGACATGACAGCTTTGGCGATATCTGCTTCTAATTTATCGAATACAGGCTCACCCAAACCTTTAGGTACGTTCCGCGCTACGCACTCTACCACACCACCAATAGAATCGCCTTGTCTGCCAGTTTGTTCAATTAAATCAATCATGCGTTCTGCTAATTCCCCATCGGGACAGCGCACGATGTTGCTTTCCACTTGTTCTAAGGTGACAGTATTGGGATCAACAACACCTTCTAAATCTTTAATGCGCTTGACGTAGCCGATAACCTCTACATTAGCAACTTGACGGAGAATTTTTTTAGCGATCGCACCTGCGGCTACTCTGCCAATTGTCTCACGCGCCGATGATCTACCCCCACCTTGCCAGTTACGAATCCCGTATTTAGCATCATAGGTAGCATCAGCATGGGAAGGACGATACTTTTGCGCCATCTCATCGTAATCTTGCGGACGAGTATCTTTATTCCGCACCAAAATCGAGATTGGTGTTCCCAGAGTTTTACCCTCAAATACCCCAGACAAAATCTCACAGGTGTCAGCTTCTTTACGAGGCGTTGTAATCTTACTCTGTCCTGGCTTTCTCCTGTCTAACTCCAGTTGAATCTCCTCAGCAGAAATTGGCAGCCGTGGGGGACAACCATCAATCACAACCCCCACACCTCCACCGTGTGACTCACCAAAAGTAGTGATGCGAAATAGATGTCCAAAAGTATTACCCATGATGTTGAGGAAAGAAGCGGCTTATGTATTGTACCTAGAGTTTTTGCCAAAATTAATTTTTATGCGTGTACTTTCTTTTGTAATATTCAGCAAAAAAATTTATTGACAATCAAAGACAGAGGGAATGAGACAGAAGAATCAATACGGTTCGGTTAACAAAGTTATCTCTTGAGGTAAGTAGGAATGTTGGAGAAAGGAGAGTGTTTATTCCCAGCTTACCTAGCTTATCTGCACCGTATTAGAAACTGCTTGCTGTCATTCCCCCAACTGAACTATTTCTTAGCTTTCTCTTTTTTGGTAGAGTAAAGAACAATACCTAATTCAAAACCGGGTTGATAACCTTTATGCTCTGGTTCATATGGTAGTAACTTGTCGGCACGGCCTACATTGAATCTACTTAATTGCTCACGTAATCTGGATATTGCTACTTTCAGAGGAGAATTTTTGCTAGTTACCCCTTCAAGTTGCACTCCATAACGCAAGTGCCGTCTACCATCTGTATTATGAGCAAAAGCAAAATCTTGAACAGACAAACGATTATTTTCTGGAATATTGTCTACATACATTTTTGATTTGCGTCGTGAACAATCATAATCTTGCTCACAAATAATCACTTCATGCTGTAGCTCAGATTTTTTTGCCAGAAAAGCTAATATTTTGAAAGCATTTGACCGTTCTTTAATTCCCAAGATAGGATCAAGTTTTTTAGAGCCAGGCATTTCTAATAGTATAGATTTCTCTTCGGCCTTGTTCCAAATTTCATCTAGGGTTTTTGATTTGTTTCCCACCTTTTTTAACAAAGGAGCTATGGGTAAATATGGCTTTCTAGGTATATTCATCTGTTCAGCCATAGCTTGATGTATCTCTTGTGTGAACCCCAACCCAATTAAAACTTTTGGTGTGGTGACACTAGCTTTGTCAGAAAAGTCAGGACGTTTAAGTAAATCTATCAGCCAATCATAAGAATCATCTGGATCTTCATCGATTTGTGATTTGTGAATGATATCAATAACTCCTTGCTGTCGCCGCAACTTTGCTGTTTCTTTTATCAATAGTTGGCTATTACCATCACTCCGTGACATCGGTGCTGCTGTTACCACGATAATTTTTATATCAGAACGTTGAGCGCTAATTTCTCTGATCACGCCTTTTCCTTGCCAGCGCTGGAGTTCTCTTTGCTCCTCAGCAACAGGGATAGGAGGAACATAAAGAATTTCATCAATTAGTGCAAACTTAACAGATGGGTTAGTCTTAGCGATTTTGATAGCTTCTGTTGCATTTTGGGTGGAATAACAGCTAAAGCCTGCTCTTATTAATCGCCTTTCGTGTAGCGCTAGCCAACGTTCATCATCATCTAATATTAAAATACCTACATCACTCACATTCTCACCCTTTTAATAAGAAGAAATAAATTTTTCACCAGTAGCTTGTAACAAATCTTGCAAATGATTAAATGCAGCTTCTAGTCTTGCTATTGCTTGATATCTTTTTTCATTATCCTGAATGTTAATATTATTGAGCGCTGTTTGAAAGTGCTGTTGTAACTGTTTATTTTCATTGTCAATATTGACGACTGTATGACAAGCTACACGAGCAGATGCTCTCCATTGCTCTATGGAATTTTCTATCTTTTTAATGGTTAACTCATCTTCAGGAGATAACTTTTTAAGCTGTTTAATATTTGCTAGACATGCTGTAATTTGTGTATTCCTCATTTTTTGTACAGCTTTTAATTCTTTTTGCAAAAATTGTAAATTTTCAGGTTCTAAAGGTAATAGCTCTGCTATCTTCTTTAGCAAAAGAGAAAGCACTTCATGAGGGTCAAAACAATCATGAGAACCTTCTCCAAATCGCAGCACTCTATACTGCTGTTTTAAGAGCGAAAAATGAGTAGTACTTAATATTAAAACAGCACCGCTAAATCCTTCGAGTCTCAGCATTGGGATGTATGACAATTGGTTCTGTGTCAAGACAATAACGGCTTTTTTATAAACCTTCCAATTATGCCGATATTTATTTTCATCAATAAATAATGTGGGAACCTGAAGCATGGTAGAAAGAACCATAGATGTAGCAGCACTTGTCTGGCTACCTGGAATTGCAAAGATGGCTCTAAAATGCACAGGGGGTAATTTATCCAGAGATAAATCAATAGTTCTTAAACATGGCTGAGTATTGAGGGCTTGATATGCGGCTACCACCACATCTGGACTAATTTCTTGTGGGGTATTTGTTGGTAAAATATAATTAATTAAAGTGACAACTTCTTGTTTATCACGATGATTTTTTCTAGTTATCTGCCACTCACTATCTAATAAACTTATCAGGCGATCGCTTGAGTTTTGGTTATACTCAAAAATTCCTAAACCTTGAAGCCACCATGATGAATTACATACCTCTGGTTGCTGAGAATAGACTGCTAAATAAGCTTGACAAAGTAGTGATATAGCAGGCAATAATTCTAAATTTTTACAACAGATTAGCGGTAAATTCAAAGATTTTCCAGTAATATAATTAGCTACCTCTTCAATATCTTTTGTCTTGATGGCAAAGTTAGGTGCTGTTTGACGTAATATTGGTAGTATCCCTTGCTTAACTTCAGGCGTACCAGGAGTATTAAACTCAAAAATATATTGAGAATTTACATGACTATTTTTCCAAAGTAGTTCATCACTAGAGTGAAAAAATACTGCATCTACTGATTTAGGCAATTTGCTCTCTGGGATAATTACTCCCTCCATATCACAATGGTTCAACTTTCGATAATCACTATGGGATGCAATGATATAAACTTCAGCAAAATGATGTAATAAAATATTTGCCCAGAGCGAACTTCTTGTATCTCTGCAAATTACGCAAGCGGTTAGATAAGGCTGATTTAAAGATAAAGTGTTCATAATTTATTTTAGTTTTACATTACTTTGTAGAAGCAATTACTAATGTATCTGCTTCCATATAGATAACTCCAGGACTCATGAAGCCAGTTTCACTAATTGCCATATTCAACAGTAAATTCAAAACAGCAGTTCTAGTGTTTTGGGCAACTTCATAAGTATTGATATTGTCCTGGTTAAGAATTGTTTTGATACTTTGAGCTAAACTCTCTTGACGGTCGGATGATTGATTTTGAGCATTCCAGTTAAGCTGAATTTTGAGAACCCTACCTGCTTCGTAAAAGCATACACTCCTTACCAAAGATTTTTTTAATGAGCATTCCTGATAATCATTTTGCCTTCGTGGGGTAAATAAACAAATAAACAGATCATAGAGTGCGATCGCTGATTTACGTGCAGTTTCTTTATCCTGTAAAGCAAAAATTGGACTGCTAGCTTGTGAACAATTAATCCAAGTATCGGCATCATTCATAAATACTTCCGTATTTCTATAAACTTTCTGATGAGCCATCAATGCAATTAAATAAGCCGCACCAACAGAAAGATTACGTCTAGCATTATTACTTGTTTGTCCACAAAAAAAAGCTCCAGCTAGACATTTTAGTGACTCATGAATATTATGCGCTGATGTTTCATTCTCCCACCAATTATTAGGTATTTCTACCTGTAAAGCATGAGCAATTTTTATTTTATATTGGTCAGCTTGATAAACATCTCTATCATTCTCTGAATTAAACAGAAACTTCCTGACTTCTACGAAGTTATGCTTTATTAGAGTTGTTGTTTCATCATTTAAAAACCATCTACTAGAGTAACGCCACAATCTAGAAAGCGGATGTTCATAAATATCTAACCAATGTAAAAAGTCTTCAGGTAGGAGCTTATAGTCCTCTTTGTGATCATGAATGGAATTTTTCCGAAAACACTCTAGTTTATAAGGATTAGGTAAGTCTCCACCACCTATACTTAAATGAGCAATTTTCTCGGTTTTTAGCGGTTTATTTTCATACCAATAATCAACAAATTTTAAACCATGTGCTTTACTTTTTGTAGTCTCTTGTCCATGAAAATAGTCCACTAGTAAATAGAGTTTGTATTGTTGAGTTTCTAGTCCAATAACCCAAGCTTGTATTGTATTAGCAATTAGTTGAATCTCCTCCATCTCTGTTGATTGAGGTAAATCAAAAAAACCAATAGCTCGTGTATCATCATAACGGCTAAGTTTATCAAAAATAACTTTTAAACCGTAGCCGTGTGCATTCGGAGGTTCAGCATGGGTTACTAATTTAAAAGAATCATCAACAACAATTATTATTCTTTCTCCTTCGGCTTTATGCCAAACATTTCCCACGCATCTATCCTGGCTGAAATATTCAACTAGATTTGCCATAAGAACTAACTTTTCCTAATAACTGTATACCAAAAATAATCTTTGATTTCTGGCACTTCAATATTGAAGATGCCTTGCATTCGCTTATTTAAAGACACAAAAAATGTTAAATCTCTTGGTTCTTCACGTTTTAATGAGTTGATGATTTTGCGATTCTTAATGACTACTTTGTCATGACTGACTTGTATATATAAATATGGACTTAATTGTCCAGCGCATTTAGCACGAAAAGCATGATACGCTGCTTGCCAAAAGCAATGATGAAAACAAATAGCAAACCCTCGCCATCTTAACCATTCTGGACAATCTCCATCTAACCATTCAATAGCCTCTTCTATAGGTTTTTCTAATACTTCATTAATAAAGACAGCTGATGCTTCAGAAGCTCCTGATATCTCTAAAGCTCTATCAACTGTTTTTATATCAAATTGTTGTGTCTGCACATCAATTTTTTCTACTGAGGTGCGAGTATAAGTGGCACGTCTTAAAGCATGACGTAGACTAATATTAATTAATTCATATAAAACTTCTTTATTAGGGTAAGTTTCCCACTCAGGGAAATCAGGTTCTGGTTCTTCAGAAATATTTTTGGATGGTTTGAGGTCAAAGTTACCCCAAATATCTATTAAAGATTTTAGTTGCCAAAGAGATGATCTAGTTCTTAATTTCAGCCGTTCTTTCTCTGGATCATCCCAAATTTCAGCCACCAAACCTGCTGCTTGATGTGCTATTTGTCGAGATTGTTCTTCTTTACCCTGCATTTGAATTTGAATTTGGATCTTTTCTGCTTCTTTTTTCCTTGATTCTACTTCTTCATATAAACCAGGAATATCAATTCCTACTACTTTTCTTTGTCCATCTAATTCTTTTTCAATTAAAGTTTTATGTTGACTTGTTAACCATTTAGGCCCATAAATATCTACACCATGTTTAGAATAAACTAGAATTTCGTTAGTTGCAGATTTATTCTGATTTTCTCCAGTTTTAGACACATTAAAACTTACAAAATAATCTTTGACTGTTTCTAGGAATAAATCAGACAATTCTAACTGGCTATTTAGATTATCTTGTACTTTTGATAAAGCATCAAACTTCAAAGAGAACTTTAATGTTTCGGATACTGTTTGAATAACATTATATAACTTAAAAAATTTATCTCTTTTAAATACTTCTGGCTTATCAGATTCTGTATTTCTTGCATTAACAGAGTTATCCCATTTAGCAAATAAATATGCCATACCTACAAACCAATAATTATCAATTATTATTGGATAGTGAATTAGATAATTATCCGCCGTATCTTGAATATCATCTTTGTATGTAATTTTATGAATTAAAGATTTTTCTACGCAAGCAAACCAAGCTTGAGAAGGATTATCGTATAACTTCCGCGTCCAAGTCTTGCCATTTTTCAATTTACTCCCTTCAATTTCTGTTAAATGTGCAAGACCTAAATTATTTGCCATTGTCAGCAAAATATCTTTAGTGTTGCGTTGATTATCACAAATAAATAATCCATCAATCATTCGCTGAAATTTCTGCAAATCTGCTTCATAATTTCCTAATGGACATAAATTCCCTAATTTCCAAGCTTCATAAATAAGAGCGCTAGCTCCAAAATTAGTGGGAATAAATTCTATTTCATATCTTTTAATCAACTTGGTAATTATAGATTGTATTTCATCTAATTCAGATTGTGAAGGAATTTCGCCTATATCTAAATTTTCTATTTTGTTATAAAAAATTTCATCTAAACGCTTCATATCGTTTGCTAAATTTGATACACCAAACTTATCAGATTCTGGAGTTTTCCACTTAACTGACTGCCAATCTAAATTTCGATGTTTAGCATTATCGTATAATCTTCTTAAATCATCTAATATTGATTCTGGCTTGAAAGTATTTAATAATTTGTCAGAGACATGAGGGTCAAATTTTCTTCTGACAATTGTTTTACCATTTTCTTGATATCTATAATTAAATAAAACTTCAAAAATTAAAAACTTAGGTTGATAATTGTTAATAGAATCATTTAATTGGACATATTTAGCGGCTTCAGAATCAGTCATAGAGAAAACTGCTAAAGATTCTTGAATCTTTTCTACATAGCTAACAAAATATGGATTAGAAGTCATAAAGTATTTAGCCAAATATTAAACTATATCCCTAATTTTTGATTTTACAATTTGACTATTTTTTTTAATCAAAGTTAAAAATTGTTCATTATATTTAATTTCTCTTTATATTTAACAATGGTTTTATATATCTGATGATTGCTATGGGTGATCAAAAACATATCAAATGAGTGTCTGCACATATATAGTAATCCAATTTAATTTCTGTATCCCTTACGGGAGAGTAGCCATAAAATTCTGAGTAGGATGATTACCCTATTTAAAGCAAGTGGCTTTGGGCAGTGCATCGATCGGTCTACATACATTTCCAAAACCAAGTATGAGTCTTATAATAACTCCTCATTTTAATGTGATATTTTTTGTTAGAACTACGGGCTAGAAGCGAAAATTTAGGGTTGAAATTTTATCTCAATCTCATTTAATTGGGCTGTTTTGTAATACTTTATAAAAAGTAGAATCTTTTTTTTGGTTTAATACATTTTGATATTGATACTCGTCCCAAGTACAGTTAGGGTCTTTTAAGTTATAATCGTTATATACTGACTTAGCTAAAAAAGCATCTCCACCTAAACAGTGAGCAAAGCAAGCTTTATCACGGCATTTTGATTGGTCATAACTCATAATCGCATGATAAAAAGGTGAGTTTATTTCTAAGGCTTTGAGGTAAATATTTTCGATATCTTCCCACTGAATATTGCTGATAGCCATCTGAGAATAATATCTTTGGGTTAAAGGTTCACATCCTCCAATTACATAACCATCAGATGAAATTCGCAGAGTATGTCGCCAATATTCTGGAATTAATTCTGGTCTAAGAGTTATAGTTATAGACTCATTAATTGAAATATTTTGATATAAATGTCCATATTCATCTTGGCGAATATTTTCTGGAATTAACCAACCACTATCTATTAATGCTGGAATAAAGGCAGCACAATAAGCACAAATCTCTATAAAGATTGTAACTGATTTTGATATTTTGACTGGTGCAAGGGACTGAGATAGGGTGTCCAAAAAGTCTACTATATCTCTTTGCTGTAGCTGGTATTTTTGCATTTTTACAGCCATCAATGGGCCGATATCAAACCATTGCACTCCCTCCTCAATAATCAATTTATGAATTAATCTAATAACGGAATCATCATTGAAACGGTGGAGTGTGGTAGCAACAATTACTCTTTCAGCTAACTGGCGATTTAAAGCAATTTTTAGATTTTTTAAGGTTAAATCAAATTTGCCTTCACCTCTAATTTTGTCATGTTCACCACGTAAACCATCTAAGGAAATATCCAAATAATCTAATTTAATACGTTCCAAATCATCAGCATACTTATCAATTGTTAAGCCATTAGTAACTCCTCCTATTTTTATTTGAGAATATTGTGTACGCAGTTTGGCTAGATGTTCAAAAAATGGGATAGAGCGTTGGGGTATGAGAGCATCTCTATCTGTGACTGCAATTAGTCTTGTACCCATTTTTTCAACCATTTTTGTAACAGTGTTTAATAAGATAGGCATAGGTATTAATGGGCTACTCATAGCGCCACTTTCGTAACCTAAAAAGCAATGTTTGCATTCTAATCCACAAGTGTTACCAATACCTATTTCTAACTGTATAGGTCGTGATTTTGTTCGTAAAAGTTGATAAAGTTGATAACTATTAATTTGTTTTTGACCTACAGATAACCATTGTCTGACTATATTGATATTTTCACCAATAATGTCATTTTCCTTGCCATATATTCCCCCTTTACTAGCTGCTAATGACATAAGAATAATAACCTCCTTATTTACACCTCCTTAAATCAAATTATTTTGGTAAATTGAAATTAAGTTCTAATTTTGATAAATAGCGATCGCCTGTGGTCAGGAAGATGATTGTATACTTGTCCACTGCTTCTATAACCTCTAATTGAGAGACGACAATTATGTAACAGTTAAGCAAGTTACAACAGAATTATTTTTAGTCTTAAATTCTTTAGTTATTACCCTATCAGAGATGTAAGCGATCGCGCAGATAAATTCTTGTAACCTAGTTACAAGAACTGACTTGCTAATTTTGCCTCTGCATTCATGCTCCGAGCCAGTCTTAGGGTATACTGATCCATTAACCTCAAGAATGCACATTTGTAACTGCTGATTTAGTCTTGTGGTAGATGGTCAAGTCTGACACACTACCACAATTTAGGCTATCTTTTAGGGTAAGAAGCTGATGTTAAGCAATTAAGGATTCTTCCACCCATCGTAAGCTGCCAGTGCAATATCCACTGCTGGATGGCTGCAAGCTTGTTTCAACGCCTCCACTCCACCAGATTTAACAGCCGAGATAATTTTCGCTTTGAGCGCTGGCTTCTTTTCCACAGCTTTCTCAAACTCCACTGCAAATAACCGTTGTTGCGTTGCAGTTTTGATAGGATGCTTTGACCATACATCATCGAGTACAGCCTCCATTTCCTGGGCAGTTTCTACTACATTTGGATTTGTAAAGTAATTAGTTTCCACCCCAGTTTGCTCGGCATTAACTTGAGTGCGAAGGTTAACGATACCTTTACTTTTAGATAAGTCAATGTTTATTGTATCCATATCTTTTCTCCCATCTAAATGAATGTTGAAATTGAACAAAATAATACTTGCATCGACACGAAGATTTCTAACTAATTGAAAAAACAATGCAAATGGAGTTTTCCTCCAATTAATCTGGTTTATCTTATGAGTCTCTTGATTGAGCTTTTTCACAATATTAATTATTCGCTCATAAGTTTCCTCACAGTTGTGGTCTATTTCCTGCTTATTAATGACTTCAATTACTCCAGGTAGAATTTTCAAAGATACAAATTCCCGCCAAAATCCTGGTTCATTGAGATTACCTTTGTTATAAGGTGAGGCGGTGATGAATATAAACTTAGTATCTAAACCACGATTGATAATTTCACGGATAACGCCTCTTCCTTGCAAGCGTTGTAATTCTCCGTCTTGTCCAGGAGTAACAAGTAGAATTTCATCAATTATGACTACCTTAATGTTGTTCCTTTGAGCATAATCAATAGCATCAATTCCATTGTTGGTAGCGTAGCAAGAGAGTCCAGCTTTTTCTAACTGGCTTTTATGTAATTCTCGCCATTCTGGCTCATCTTCTACAATCAGCACCGTACAGTTAGACATCAAGATCACACACCAACGAGTTTTCTTAATCTCAGTGAATGTTAACTTGCATCAGGTTTATTACTGAGCCTGTTAGTCACCCACATATTTTAAGGGTTACAAAATGATGATGTGCTAATTGTATTGATAGATTATGTACTCCATAAGCTTTTTGAAGAATGTAGTTACAGATGTTATGTAACCAAGTTTCATTTAATTTCTTCAATCAAATTGATACATGCTTTATTTAATAATAGTTTTATTTAATACTAAATTTAAAGTTTACATTTTTGACTTGTAACTGATGGTTGAACAACTGGAGCAATAACACATTTACAACTAAAAAAATATTCTATCACTGTGTAAGCAGGGGAGCAGGGGGAAGAAAAAGTTGTGCTGGGTTCAAAAGGCATAATTTATTTTCTAGACTTCCTTAAGCAAAAAAAAGGGGCAGTTAAACCACCCCTTCCCAAACCAGGAAACTTAAAAATCCTCCGTATTCCTCTATCTTAAAAAGTTTCCTACGGTTCGCGTAGCGCCTCGCAGATAGGGAAATCCTCTCCAGAGCTTTTCGCTGCGCGAACTCCTTCCCTCTGTCTTTAAAAACTACAGTAGAACTTTCGCCAAAATCGGCTGTACAGTAGTAGCTATTTCCGGCACATACACTTGAGAAACGTAATCAGCAATCATCCTATCCGTATTAAATAAAGGTGCATTCGTTTTAATCGATGCTTTCATCATTTGCACCCAACGGTGAGGAATACCTTGTGCATCTTGATCATAGTATAAAGGCACAATTTCCTCTTCTAATAACTGATACAGCGATAGCGAATCAATGCGGTCTTGCAATTCTTGGTCGCTAGTATTGGCATCTTCCCCAATTGCCCAACCATTGGTTCCTTTACCTTCTGGCGTGGCTTGATAACCTTCACACCACCAACCATCAAGGACACTGCAATTGATCCCACCGTTAAAGCAGACTTTCTGTCCACTTGTCCCAGATGCTTCCAAAGGACGGCGGGGATTATTTAACCAGACATCCACCCCTTGCACTAGCTTTTGTCCGGTGTAAATGTCGTAGTCTTCAATAAAGGCGACGCGGTTGATAATGCCGGAATTATGACACCACTCCATTAAGCGTTGAATAATCCGCTTACCTTCTTCATCGGCTGGATGGGCTTTCCCTGCGAATACTATCTGCACAGGACGTTCAGGGTTGCTAAAAATCTTCAGCGCCCGTTGTGCATCACGTAAGATCAGATCCCCACGTTTGTAGGGACTAAAGCGTCTAGCAAAGCCAATGGTCAGGATTTTGGGGTCAAGTAAACTATCACTCGCTTGAATTAATCTTGAATCTTCACCCCGTTGTTCCCGTGCTTTCCTAACTTTATAACGGGTATAGGCAACTAATCTTTCCTTGAGAATCAGGTGGCGTGACCACAGTTCCTCATCGGGAATTTCGTCTACCTTTGCCCACATTTGGGGATCAACAGCGCGAGTTCTCCAGTCTGCACCCAAATATTGGTCGTACAAGTCTGCTAAAAGTGGGGCTGTCCAAGTGGGTGCGTGTACGCCATTGGTAATATAGCCAATGGGTACTTTATCCTCTGACCGTTGGGGATAAAGCACTGTCCACATCTTACGGGATACCTGACCGTGCAATTCACTCACACCGTTACAAGCGCGAGACATCCGCAGTGCTAACACTGTCATCCCGAAGGGTTCCCAAGGATCACCCAGCCGTCTTGCACCTAATGCTAAAAATTGTTCGCGGGAAAGGCGTAATTGTGGCCAGTACTGGGCAAAGAAGGAGTCAATTAAGTCTGGGGAGAAGACATCGTGTCCGGCGGGAACGGGTGTATGGGTGGTGAATACGCAACTATTACGCACACTGGCTTCAATGTCGTAGAAGGATTTACCTGTGCGTTCGATTTCTAAACGGGCAACTTCTAAGGTACAGAAGGCGGCGTGACCTTCGTTGAGGTGGTAGACGGAAGGTTTGATTCCCAAGGCTTGTAACGCCCTCACACCGCCAATTCCTAAGACTACTTCTTGGGCGATGCGGGTTTCTATGTTACCACCGTACAAGTGTCCAGTTAGCCAACGGTCAATGGGATCATTGTCTGGGCGATCGCTATCTAGTAAATATAAACTGACGCGCCCTACTTGCACTCGCCAAATCTGCACTTTTACTTGGCGCTGGCGCACTTCCAATTGAATTGTTAGTGGTTCCCCTTGCTCATTCTTAATTAGTTCAATGGGCATCCGGTGGAAGGGATTATCGATATAGTAATCTTCTTGCCAACCTTGACGGCTCAAGCGTTGACGAAAATAACCTTGGCGGTACAGTAAGCCGATCCCCACCAACGGTACACCCAAATCTGAGGATGATTTCAGGTGATCCCCAGCCAAAATTCCCAAGCCCCCAGAATAAATTGCTAGAGATTCATGAATGCCAAATTCTGCACAAAAATAAGCAATGGGGTTCTCATGGGTAACTTGTGGTGCAACTCGACTCACCCATGTATCTTTTTGGTTAATGTATTGGTCAAACTCTTTAGCTAAAGCTGCAACCTGTTTGAGATAAAAGGGATCTTCTGCTAACTGCGTAAGCCGTTCGTAACTGACCGACTCTAAAATTGCTACTGGGTTGTGTCCGCAGTGTTCCCATTCTTGGGGATCAATGGCTTGGAATAATGCTAGGCGATCGCCGCTCCAACTCCACCAATAGTTATAAGCTAAATCTGCTAGGCGTTTGAGGGAAAAAGGTAGCTTTTCACTTAAATGTAAGGCTGCTGTATTTGCACTCTTCTGAGACATAAAATTCTACACTTTGCAAATTAAAGGTTGAAGGATTGGAGATAGATAAAATTTTGTCTTGCTGTCATAGATGAGAAGACAGAATTAGTAAATGTTTTGTTTTTTCTCTATTTCACTCATCGTTTATCCCCAGTAATTCCCATTCAGGTTGATTTTTGTTGAGTCTCCAGTAATTAACTAGCACCTGAATTTGGGGGATTTTTTTAACATCAAAATTTACCCAACATCAATGATGTTTATTCCTATGTCTTGTTGAGATTACCATTATTCCTAAGTATTTTTGATGTTGTTTTATATCAATCTAATTCTTAGTATTTAAATTTATTTATTCAATTGTAAAAAAATATCTCAAAATATTTCAGTTTGTCATGAGATGCAGAAACAACTTCCCTTACTCCCTACTCCCTACTCCCTTTGCCAACGCGATCGCCTACGGCGGGGCGTAGCCCATCGCATGATGGCGGATGTGGTCTTCTATAAAACTGGCGATAAAATAATAGCTGTGGTCATAGCCACTTTGGTAACGTAAATTAAGCGGTTGGTTAACTACTGCACAAGCTTGAGCAAATTTATCTGTTAACAATTGTTCAGCCAAAAATTTATCATCTGTACCTTGATCAATGAGAATTTGACTGTGATAACCAAATTTCTGCACTAATTCACTAGCATCATAATCACGCCAACTTTCTTGATTACTGCCTAAATAACGACTAAAAGCTTTTTGCCCCCAAGGACAACGCATAGGTGCAACAATAGGTGCAAAAGCCGAAACAGATTTGAAGATATTGGGGTTACGCAAAGCACAAACCAGGGCCCCATGTCCACCCATTGAATGACCAAAAATACCTTGTTTGTCTGATTGTATTGGAAAATTAGCAGCAATTAAAGCAGGTAATTCTTGCACAATATAACTATACATTTGGTAATGCGATCGCCAAGGCGCTTCCGTCGCATCTACATAAAAACCTGCACCTGTACCAAAATCCCACTCATCATCCTCACCTGCAATTCCAGTATTGCGTGGGCTAGTATCTGGCGTAACCAACATTAAACCATACTCAGCCGCGTAACGCTGCGCCCCAGCTTTCACCATAAAATTCTCTTCCGTACAAGTCAAACCAGAGAGAAAATAAAGCACTGGTACAGGTTTCTCAGTTGCTTGTGGTGGTTGATAAACAGCGAAGCGCATTTCCCCGTTACAAGCAGAAGAAGCGTGAGAATAAAAGCCGAGTTTACCGTCAAAGCTTTTATATTCTGAGATGAGTTTGATGTTAGTCATAAATCATTATATTTAAGACTTATGGGATTGGTAGAGCGATCGCTATTTAAACGTACAGTTATCTAACTTAGTTACCTTTTACTTTCACCAGCCTTTTTGAATGCTCTTTTTTAAATAGAAATCCTATGCCCACAGATGCAACTGCTCCAATCATAGTAAAGGGTTCGGGAACATTTTGAATGGGGTTAGAAGAATTAAATACAGCAGAGAAAGCAGAAGCATTAGCAGGATTACTTCTATAGCTAACCCTTAAACCTGAACTATTCAAATTGAAGTCCTTGCTTGCATTGCTAGGAAAACCTTCTGTAAATGAAAATTCAAATATTTTTCCACTGCTAATTTCTTGTCTAAAACCCAGAACGAAATTTCCTTGATCCGAAGATAAGGTAAAATTCAGAATTCTACCTGGGCCTAAAATAGTATCAATAACCTCAAAGTTAGAGCTAGTTATTTCAAATTCGGTTAGCTCATTATAGCTTGGAAGAAAACCATCGCCAGGACGAAGTTCAACCGTAATAAATCCATCTCCATTTTTATCCACACCTTTGAAAGTGCCTGATAAAATACCTTGAGATTTACCAAGAGGTGGGTCAATTATTTCAAAAATTCCTGGTGGGGTCTTAAAGCTACCAGAGATAACAGCCGCAGAGGTAGGCTCAGTTATACTTGTTGCCAAAAACAAACCTATACTACCAAAAATTATAGACTTTATTATGGTTCGCATAGCTCACTCCTCAAATTAACATTCAATACCGACTGGTCTGTCAACTAATTTCAGATTGCTATCAAGAACTGATTTTACCTTCTTTTTTATTCACTTTTTCCTTTTCCTTGTAACCTAATATATATGCCAATTCTGCCAATTGACAGACGGAAGTCTTAATCAAAGCCTCTAACTTGGAAAAAGTGTTGGTTAATTGCCAAACACCTACAAAGTATAGAGGCAAACAAGAATATGACTAAGAAAAAACCGGAAGAAAAATATACTGATCCTGAATTACGCGAAGAAATCAAAGAAGAAATAAAAGAATCAGATAAAGGTGGTAAACCTGGACAATGGTCTGCACGTAAAAGCCAAATGTTAGTGCGAGAATATGAAAAACAAGGTGGCGGTTATAAAGAATCCCAAAAAGATGAATCAGCCAAGTCTTTAGAAAAATGGTCTGAGCAAGATTGGCAGACCGAAGAAGGCGAAACCCGCGCCCGTGATGGTAAAGTAACTAAACGCTATCTACCTAAAGAAGTGTGGGATCGACTGAGTGAGAAAGAAAAACAAGAAGCTGAAGAATCAAAAGAAAAAGCAGCAAAAGAAGTTAAGCAACACGTAGAATGGACGGATGCTGTTAAGCGGGTGATGAGTGAAGTTGAGAAGGAATCTGATTAAGATGGTAATTGGTGATTGACAATAATTTCACCCTATTACCTATTACCCTAAAAAGTTACTACACTACGAATTGATTCACCTTTGTGCATTAAATCTAAAGCATCATTAATCTTCTCAATAGGCATTACATGAGTAATTAGATCATCAATATTTATCTTCCCATCCATATACCAATCAACAATTTTTGGCACATCTGTACGCCCTCTAGCACCGCCAAAAGCTGAACCTTTCCATACACGCCCAGTGACTAATTGAAATGGACGAGTGCTAATTTCTTGTCCTGCACCAGCAACACCAATAATGACACTTACACCCCAACCTTTGTGACAACATTCCAGTGCTTGACGCATTATTTTTACATTGCCAATACACTCAAATGTGTAATCAGCACCGCCTTTTGTTAACTCCACCAAATAAGGTACTAAATCACCTTCCACTTCATTAGGATTAACAAAATGCGTCATCCCAAATTTCTCAGCCAAATCACGTTTACTAGGGTTGATATCTACCCCAACAATCATATTAGCTCCCACCATCCGCGCCCCTTGGATGACGTTTAAACCAATACCTCCTAAGCCAAATACTATGATATTAGCTCCCGGTTCTACTTTGGCTGTATTGATGACTGCGCCGATACCTGTAGTTACACCACAGCCAATGTAACAAACCTTATCAAATGGCGCATCTTTACGAATTTTGGCAACAGCAATTTCTGGCAATACTGTGTAGTTGGAAAATGTCGATGTTCCCATGTAATGATGAATCATCTGCCCATCGATACTAAAACGGCTAGTACCATCAGGCATAACACCGCGCCCTTGGGTAGCACGAATTGCTTGACAGAGATTGGTTTTAAAACTTAAACAATATTCACACTGACGACATTCTGGGGTGTACAGAGGAATTACATGATCTCCAGGCTTGACGCTGGTGACACTTGCGCCTACATCTACCACCACACCCGCGCCTTCATGTCCTAAAATGGCGGGAAATAAACCTTCGGGATCGGCTCCTGAAAGAGTGTAAGCATCGGTATGGCAAACTCCACTGGCTTGAATCTCAACCAATACTTCCCCAGCTTTTGGCCCTTCCAGTTGCACTGTTTCAATCGTTAACGGCTTACCCGCGCCGTAAGCTACTGCTGCTTTCACTTCCACGCGCTAGCTCTCCTAAATAAGTTAAAAATTAAAAAAACACCTGTGCTGCAAGTATCGTACCTGGAAAGGTGAGAAGTGGGAAGCTAAAGAGATATATTTCTCTTAGCTTGAAAGTGTGGTAATGTTTTCTCCCTTGTTGCTAATCATTCCAGTACTGCTAAGGTTTCCAGCCCCCACCGTTACCCTAGCACGGCGACAGCCTAACAGATGAGCCATAAATTTGTGTATCAAACATGATTACTTTACCATACTGGCTTCAACAGTCGAGCGATCGTTTTAGCTGCATACTAAAGAAGCTAGAAAAGTCTTATTTATAAAGATATATATTACGCATTTGAAGCAAAAGAATTTTGGTTTTCAATTTTTGGTTTGATTCTCAAAAAAATAGTTCATTTAACAAGACTATTTACAGTAATTGCTATATAAATTAGCGCATAGAATAGTTATTAACTTTTGCGAGAAAATGTCCTCTGGAACTGTTTTTTGTCCTTGTTTCCTATTACTTTCTACATAATCACCTTCAACCGATATTAAAGTAATAGTTTTGAGTGATAGTGTAAATAAGGAAATGGTGTTACTAATTTACTTATGACGGCTGCTGTTCTTCTGGAAAACGTTTACAAGCTTTACAACAAGGTTCCTGTAGTTAATGACTTGTCATTCAATATTGAAGCTGGAGAAATCTTCGCTCTTCTTGGCCCCAACGGTGCAGGTAAATCTACAACAATTCGGATGCTAACCACACTCACAAAACCATCCCAAGGAAGGGTGGAAGTTGCTGGTTATGATGTGGTGCGTCAACCGATGTTAGCAAAGCGAAATATTGGCGTTGTTTTGCAACAAATTAGCGTCGATGGTGATTTGAGCGTGTGGGAAAATATGGAACTGCATGGCAGGTTACATCATATTGCTAACCCACAGCGACAACGATTAATTAATCAATGGTTGGAATATGTTGAACTTGTAGACAGACGGGACAGTTTGGTAAAAACTTTGTCTGGGGGGATGAAACGACGACTGCAAATAGCCAGGGCTTTATTACATCAACCACAAATTTTATTTTTAGATGAACCCACAGTGGGACTAGATCCTCAAACTCGTCGCCGTCTGTGGGAAATTATTAGGGACTTAAATAAACAAGGAATGACGATGTTATTAACGACTCATTACATGGATGAGGTGGAATTTTTATGTGACGCTTTTGGCTCTGCTAAACCAGGACGCATCGGTATTATGGATGGTGGCAAGTTAATTTCTTTAGGAACTTTAAAGCAACTGCGTTCTGTTCACGGTGAAGGTTTAGTAACGAAACAGTTGAGTGTTACCGATGCGGGTAATGATAGTTCACGAGGTTGGGAATATTTATTTTTCCCCACTTTGGAAGAGGCAAACAATTATCTAAATCAACAGCCGGATAAAACTGGTATGATGGTACGCCCCTCTAACTTAGAAGATATTTTTGTCGAGTTAACAGGAAGGCAGTTAAATTAACTCCAACTATAGCTGTTGGAGCATCGCCTCTACCCTTGCCACACCATTGGCATCATTGCGTCTTTGGTACAAGTCACGGGCTTTTTGTAGGAGGTTGCTGGCTTGTTTAGTTTGCCGACGTTGTTTATACATTTGTCCCATAAACTCGTAGGTCTGGGCATTGTTTTTATCAAGCTTAATGGCTTGTGCAAATGCCCAACTAGCTGCTTGGTAGTCTCCCATACGAGATTGGGTGACACCTAAACCTACATAAGCGCTAACGTTGTTGCGGTTGATTTGGATGGCGCGGCGGTAAGCTTCTTTTGCGCCCTTGGTATCACCCATGTTGCCTTTGATGTAACCTACTGCATAGAAAAAATCACTATTATTTGGGTTAATGGCGATCGCTCTACGGTATGCTGCTAGTGCTACTGGAAAATTTCCCTGTTGTGCGTATAAATACCCAATTCCTGAATGAATTTTAGCATTTTTCGGTTCTAAAGCTGCTGCTTGTTGATAAACTGCGATCGCCCCGTTATAATCACCAGCATCCACTAGCCTCTTACCTTCTTCTAACAATCTTTTTAACTCTGCATTGTTAGCCTGTACTACCAAAATCTGAGCTTGCGCTACTGAGGGTATAGCAGTAACACATCCCCATAAAAGCACACTCAACACGAATGATATGCGTTTGTACACAGTAAATTTCCTGAAATTATAGTGAACTTTTTGCTTGTTCATTAAAACAAAAAATTGGCTTTTTGAAAACTGTGTTTCTGTGTTTTTATAAAATATTAATAATCCGTAAATACCACAAATTTCTTCAACACAGAAAAACTAGAGTTTATACTGAAACTCAATAAAAAATGTCCACAATCTAGACTTTATAGTTTATTTTTCAAACATTTTTCTGCTAGTTACAACCCATCAAAACTAACTTGATACAGTAGAAGTAACGCCAATCAACAAGTCATTTATAAGGATGAATTATGATTTTGACTACCACTGATGTAATTCAAGGCGCAGTAATTGATTCGTACTTAGGTATTGTGACCGCAGAAGTTGTTTACGGTAGTAATTTCCTCAGAGATTTTTTTGCGAGTATTCGTGATGTTATCGGTGGACGCACTGCTAGTTATGAACGTCTCTTTGAAGAAGGACAACGTAAAGCAATAGAAGAATTACAACAACGCGCCCAGCGTTTAGGGGCTAATGCTGTCATTGGCATTGAAATTGACACAGGCACAATTAATGTTGACCAGTCAGGTGTTTTAATGCTAATTACCGCTACAGGTACAGCTGTAAGAGTCCGTTAAGAGGTTCATTTAAGTTACCTATAATTGGTGGACATTATTTTAGTAAATATTGATGGGTATTTTTGTGTTCAAACTTACCCATCCATTAGAATAAATTTATTATTCATAACTTTATTAAAAAAATCATATAGATTGAATGTTTATTCTTTCTCAAAAATTAACTAGTTTATTCTAGTTAAATTAGACTTAATTTAGTAGAAATTAATATATTTATTCTTACTCCAGATAGAGTATACAACTCTTTCTGGTGATAGATATTAAAAACCATAAATAGTCATTTAATTTTAACGTAAGCATAAAAATAAATAACCTAAAAATAACTTTGCTGAACAAGTTAAAGTAATAAGGAGTAAATACCCAAATGTCATACGCAAATCGTGTGGGCGACGATGTTATTCAGCCTGAATCTACGGTAGTCGGAAGAGTAGGTGACTACCATGACCGTGTTCGCTGGGGGCCAATTATTTCTGGTGTGTTAGTTGCTTTAGCTACTCAATTAATTTTAAGCGCCTTATTTGCCGCTATAGGTGCTGGCACAGTTGCTAACTCAGGCGCACCCAGAAGTATTACACCTGGTGTTGCTAACAATGTAGGCTTGTGGTCAACTATTGCATTATTAATTTCTTTATTTACAGGCGGTTGGGTAACAGCTCGTGCTTGTGGCCCCATGAACCGGAATACAGCATTACTTAATGGTGCAATTCTTTGGGCAACTACTTTAGCACTTAGCTCTTGGCTACTAGCTAGTGGTGTATCTGGTGCTTTTGGTATTGCTGCTTCCAACGCTGGAGAAGTCCTCAACCAAGCGCAACAACAAGGCGCTAATTTACCTCAAAACGTACCCAACGTAGACGCACAGCAAGCTCGTGAGATTGCATCTGCAACTTCTAGAGGTTTGTGGTGGTTTGTATTCGGTTCTTTATTAGGTTTAATCGCTTCAATGATCGGTGCTGCGGCTGGAGTGCGTAGTCCTCGCAGTAATCAGCATTACAACGCTTAATAAATATAAGCTTAATAATCTTGTTTTAAAGCACCTCATAAAAGGTGCTTTTTAGTATTTAAAAATATATTTGAGAAATTTTATATAAAATACTTTCAAGCTTTACCACTTTAAATATGATGCTTCTATTCCTTGTTCTCTTCTAATTTTGCTATCTTTCTCAAACCAATCGATAACTTGTTGGGTTGTCAAATCTTCTATAGCAATACCGTATTCTTGAGCGATATGTTTCAGGAGTTTTAGGGAAGAAATAGTTAATCTTGTTAAAAATTTTTCTGGAGAAGAGAGAAGGGCAGCATCTACTTTAGCCGATTCTTCTAATGTGAGGAATTGAGTTGAGGGTTGCTGTGATGGTAAATCCATAAAAATATATTATAAAGCCAAGCTTGGATAATTATATAACTAGCTGAGAATGCGAATACAAGTATAAGGGTATAACCTAAAAAATATTTTTATTATTAATGCCTAAAACCCATAATAGAGCGAATTGGTAAAACCGTTTACCAATCGGCTGGGATTCCTGCCCTAAACTGATTTGGAAAGCAAATTTATGTGTGAGATGGTTGATTGCGCGATCGCACTAAATAACCGCAACGATGTTCGCCGTTGATTAGCCAGTGGGTACGTTCGACTAAACAGTCTGGAAGGACGGCTGCAAACATTTCCAGTTCATGTCCGCAAACGCTGGGAAATGATTCCGCAACGTTGGAAATTGCACAGTTATGTTCCATGAAGATAAATCTCTCATCCTCTGATTCGTTAGGGGAATCTACAGGGTGATATTCGGCCATGAAACCTTCAGCTTTTCGCAGTTCAACTAAGTTAGCTACTCTTTCTCGCAGCGAACCCTTACCGACGCGATCGCGGTATTCTAAAGCTTTGCGTTGCCACTGTTTTTGTAAAATTGTCTTAAATTGGTCATGTCCCACGGTTTCGGCGATGGTATCCAATAAAGATACGGCAAAATCACCGTGGCGATCACCTCCGGTGGGGCGTAGCCCATCGCTGACTGTTTTATTTATCCGTTCTCGCCCTTGGCGGCTTAATTGATAAACGTGCTGTGGTCGCCCTATGCCAGCTTGTGTTGTATTAGTATATACAACTAACTCCTCCGCCTCTAAATCTTTAAGATGACGACGAATAGCTTGGGGAGTGACTTCCAAAGCACTAGCCAATTCTAGGGCTGTTGCCTGTGAGTGTTTTAGAAGATACTCTAAAATCTCTTGTTTTGTTGAAACTTGCTGAGTAGTCGCCATCTTCTTCCAAAAATTTTTTAAGAAAATTTGACTTTGACAACATTGTTGTTGTTAATCTAGCTTAAAATGAAGATACATTAAACAACAACAATGTTGTTTTACTCTCCACCCCCATTCTAACAGCCGTGACACCACTCAGTAATACGAGATGAGAATCGGCAAGAACACAGCCCGTCTCCATCCTTAAAGAGGCAGCGCGGCCTTGGGGTTCCCCCCAAAAGCGACTGCCGAAGAGATTCAGAACCGAACACGAGAGAACACTACCGATGAGTGCCACTGTAAAAACCTTAGTCAACCAACCTTACAAGTACGGCTTTGTCACAGACATTGAAGCCGACACAATTCCGCGTGGACTGAATGAGGATGTCGTCCGCGTAATCTCCGCCAAAAAGAACGAACCGGAGTTTATGCTGGAGTTTCGTCTCAGAGCGTTTCGCCAGTGGCAAAAAATGACGGAACCAACTTGGCCCAGCGTCAAGTATCCGCCAATAGACTATCAGAATATCATTTATTATTCTGCGCCGAAGCAGAAGAAAGAAAAACTCAACAGTTTAGATGAAGTTGATCCTACCCTCATAGAAACCTTCGAGAAGTTGGGTATTCCTCTATCTGAACAGAAGCGTTTAGCAAACGTCGCCGTAGATGCGATTTTTGATAGCGTATCTGTTGCTACCACTTTCAAAGAAAAGCTTGCCAAAGACGGCGTAATCTTCTGTTCCATTTCCGAAGCTTTGCAGGAACACCCAGAATTGATTAAGAAATATCTGGGTAGTGTAGTTCCTATTGCAGACAATTACTTCGCCGCCCTCAACGCTGCGGTATTTAGTGATGGTTCCTTTGTCTATATTCCTAAAGGCGTAAAATGCCCAATGGAACTGTCTACCTACTTCCGCATCAACTCCGGCGATACAGGACAATTTGAACGGACTTTGATTGTCGCTGAAGAAGGTAGTTATGTTTCTTACCTGGAAGGTTGTACTGCACCTATGTACGACAGCAACCAGTTACATGCGGCTGTTGTGGAACTCGTCGCCTTGGATAACGCGGAGATTAAATACTCCACCGTGCAGAACTGGTACGCTGGTGATGCAAATGGTAAAGGTGGAATTTATAACTTCGTCACCAAGCGCGGTTTGTGCAAAGGTGTGAACTCGAAGATTTCTTGGACACAGGTAGAAACTGGTTCCGCCATTACTTGGAAGTATCCCAGCTGTGTGTTAGTTGGGGATAATTCCGTTGGTGAATTTTACTCGGTGGCGCTGACAAATAATATGCAGCAAGCCGACACCGGGACGAAGATGATTCATATCGGGAAAAATACCCGTAGTACAATTATTTCTAAAGGTATCTCTGCTGGTCAATCTAGTAATAGTTACCGGGGTTTGGTGAAGATTAACCCCACCGCCGAAGGTGCAAGGAACTATTCGCAGTGCGACTCTATGTTAATTGGCGATAATGCCCACGCTAATACTTTCCCTTATATTCAAGTGCAGAATAGCACTGGTAAGGTAGAGCATGAGGCTTCTACTTCCAAGATTGGGGAAGATCAGTTATTTTTCTTTGCTCAACGGGGTATTTCTTCGGAGGATGCTATTTCTATGATGATTAGCGGCTTCTGTAAGGATGTGTTTAATCAGCTACCGATGGAGTTTGCAGTGGAGGCTGATAAGCTGTTGAGTTTGAAGTTGGAAGGTAGTGTTGGTTAACCTCTTTAAACGCAGAGGGGCGCGGAGTTCGCGCTGAGGTTCGCAGAGAAGAGAGAAGAGAGAAGAGAGAGAGAACATGATTATTGAAAATAGTGAAGTTGTGCTGTCGGTGAGAGATTTGACGGCTGAGGTTGATGGTACGCCTATTCTCAAGGGTGTGAATCTTGAGGTGCGTTCTGGTGAAATCCATGCGATTATGGGGCCGAATGGTTCTGGTAAGAGTACCTTTTCTAAGGTGTTGGCGGGACATCCTGCTTATAGCGTGACTGGTGGGGAGATAATTTTCCAGGGACAGAATTTGCTGGAGTTGGAACCAGAGGAACGGGCGAGGGCTGGTGTGTTTTTAGCTTTCCAGTATCCTTTGGAAATTCCTGGGGTAAGTAATTTGGATTTCTTGCGGGTGGCGTACAATTCTCGTCGCAAGGCGCAAGGGTTGGAAGAAATCGACACTTTTGATTTTGATGATTTGATTGAGGAAAAGTTGGAAGTGGTGAAGATGAACCCCGCTTTCCTTGATCGAAGTGTGAATGAAGGGTTTTCTGGTGGTGAGAAGAAGCGGAATGAGATTCTGCAAATGGCGCTGTTAGAACCGAAGTTGGCAATTTTGGATGAGACTGACTCTGGTTTAGATATTGATGCGTTGAAAATTGTGGCTCATGGGGTGAATCAACTTACCAGCCCGGAAAATGCCACAATTATGATTACTCACTACCAACGGTTACTTGACTATATCATTCCTGATTTTGTCCATGTGATGGCGCGGGGGCAGATAATTAGACGTGGTGGTAAGGAATTGGCGCTGGAGTTAGAGTCTCGCGGTTATGACTGGCTGCTAGAAGAAACTGCTGTAGAGGTGGGTGTGTAATGACGATACAAGTTTCTCCTAGTGCAATTGCTAATGCGGAAGCGGTGAATTTGACATCGACTCTGTTAGATAGGGATGCTTATTTGTTGGGTTTGTTAAATCAGGTAAGTGCACCAGCTACAGCAGGTTGGTTGCAAGAAGTACGCGATCGCGCTAAAAATTGGGTACGTCATTCAGTTATTCCTACTACTCGTGAGGAAGAATGGCGCTTTACTGATTTGTCTGAGTTGCGGAAGGTAGAATTTCAAGCTGGGAAGGTACAACCAGTTGATATTTCCGCGCTAAGTTTGTCGGAAGCCGTTAACAGTCGGTTGGTGTTTGTCAACGGGGTTTATGCGCCTGAGTTATCAGCAGTTGCAGATTTACCCAAGGGTGTAGTTGTTGGTAATTTATCAACCTTAAATAGCAGAGAGCAAGAGCTGGTACAAAAATATTTAGCACAATCAGAAGGTGCATTAGAAGTATTTACAGCCTTGAATACGGCTGGAATATCTGATGTGGCTGTGGTGTTGGTGGCAAAGAATGTCATTGTGGAAACACCAATACATCTATTATTTATCTCTGTGGCTGGTGATAAGGCGACAATTTCCCAACCCCGCGCTTTAGTGGTGGCGGAAAGCGGTTCACAAGTAAGTGTAATTGAAGAGTTTGTCACCCCAGTAGAGGGGGTTTACCTTACCAACGCCGTTACGGAAATTGCGATCGCCGACAATGCCCAAGTAGAACATACTAGAGTTGAGAAGGATAGTAAAGTCGCCTTCCACATCGGCAAAACTGCCGTAACTCAAGCCCGTTACAGTCGCTATACTTGTCACGCCCTCAGCTTGGGTGGGAAGATATCACGGCATAACTTAGAGGTTTTGCAGACTGGCGAACAAACCGAAACCACCCTCAACGGTTTGACAATGGTAGCTGGTAATCAATTAGCTGATACTCATAGTGCGATCGCTCTCAATCATCCCTATGGTACAAGCAACCAACTACATAAATGTATTGTAGGCGATCGCGCTCACGCAGTATTCAACGGCAAAGTTTTCGTCCCTAAACCAGCACAGCTAACCAACGCCGCCCAATTAAACCGTAACCTGCTGCTATCATCCAAAGCCAGAGTAGACACCAAACCGCAACTAGAAATTACCGCCGACAACGTAAAATGCGCCCACGGTGCAACAGTCAGCCAGTTGGAAGACGATGAAATATTCTACCTGCAAAGCCGAGGCATTGACAGCAACGACGCACGCAAGTTACTAGTCAACGCCTTCGCCGCCGAAATCATCAACCAAATACCCATCCCCTCCCTGCGAGACAAACTACTAAACACAGTCACCAGTTACAAGTCTCTAACCAATTACTAATGACTAATGACTAATAACTAACTACCAATGACTTACACTCCTACCAAAACCCTTGCAGATAAAGTCCGCGCTGACTTCCCCCTTTTACATCAGGAAGTCAACGACAAAACTTTAGTCTACCTAGACAACGCCGCCACATCACAAAAACCCCTGTTCGTCTTAAATACCCTCAAGGATTATTACGAGCAATATAACGCTAACGTGCATCGTGGCGCTCACACCCTCAGCGCCAAAGCCACCGACGCATACGAAGGTGCAAGGGATAAAATTGCTAAATTCATCAATGCAGCCTCCCGCCAAGAAATTGTTTACACCCGCAACGCCAGCGAAGCTATTAACTTAGTTGCTTATAGCTGGGGGATGAACAATTTAAAAGCAGGCGATGAAATTATTCTGTCGGTGATGGAACACCACAGTAATATAGTCCCTTGGCAATTTGTCGCCCAAAAAACAGGCGCAGTTCTCAAATTTGTGGAACTGACACCAGAACAAACCTTCGATTTGGAGCAGTTTAAACAACTGATTTCTGAAAAAACTAAATTAGTTTCTATTGTTCATGTTTCTAACACATTGGGTTGTATAAATCCAGTAGCAGAGATTGCGGAAATTGCTCACAGATACGGCGCGAAATTCTTAGTTGATGCTTGTCAAAGTGTGCCTCATATGCCTGTCGATGTCCAGCAAATTGGCTGTGACTGGTTGGTAGCATCAGGACATAAAATGTGCGCTCCCACAGGCATAGGTTTCTTATATGGCAAGCTGGAATTATTAGAAGCAATGCCACCATTTTTCGGTGGTGGTGAGATGATTGCCGAGGTATATTTAGATCATTCTACTTATGCCGAATTACCCCATAAATTTGAAGCTGGTACACCTGCCATTGGGGAAGCGATCGCCATTGGTGCAGCAATAGATTATCTTATGGATATAGGCATGGATAAAATTCATGCCTACGAAGCCGAATTAACAGCCTATTTATGGCAGCAATTAGAACAAATACCCCAAATTACCCTCTACGGCCCCAAACCCGACGCTAATGGAGAAGGTAGAGCCGCTTTAGCGACATTTACCGCCGAGGGAGTCCACGCTAACGACTTATCTACATTATTAGATCAAGAAGGCGTAGCCATCCGTTCAGGACATCACTGCACTCAACCATTACACCACCACTTAGGTTTAGCCGCCACCGCCCGTGCCAGCCTCTCTTTCTACAACACCCGCGAGGAAATTGATGTTTTCATCAAAGCACTCAAGGAAACTCTGGAATTTTTCGCCAACGTGTTTGGTTAAATACATTCAAATATCAGTTATAGATACCCGATTTCTTTGAGAAGTTGGGTATTTTGTTTTCGTCAAAATACCAACTTAATATAAATAAGTAAGTCAGCATAAAATGTAGTGGGGCGACTAGACTAAAATGTTTCATTAATTAACCACAGAGGCACATAGACACAGAGATAAAAGTATGCTTATACAGTCAACACCTGCTGAACAAAGAACAGTCTTGCACAACGTTAGCTGGGAAACCTTTGAGGCTTTGTTAAAAGATACAGGGGAAGACAGAGGTTCGAGGTTTACTTATGACTGCGGTACGTTAGAAATCATGACCCCACTATTTGAACATGAAAACCCAAAAATTCAGTTTGACCGTTTAATATTTGCTTTAGTTGAGGAATTAAATTTAGAAATAAAAAGTGCTGGTTCTACAACATTAAAGTTGAAATTAGCTAGACAGGGGATAGAACCAGATAACTGTTATTACATCCAAAATGAATTTAGAGTTAGAGGTAAAGATAAGTTAGATTTAGAAACAGACCCGCCGCCTGATTTAGCTATAGAAATAGACATAACCAGTAGTTCAGTTAATAAGTTTAATATTTATTTAGCATTAGGTGTTATTGAACTGTGGAAATATGACGGAGAAAATTTGAAGTTTTATCAGTTAGTTGATGGGCAATATATTGAGAGTAAATTCAGTCTCGCCTTCCCTATAATGTCTGTAAGTGATATAGGCAAATTTATTCAATTGAGTAAAAGTATGGGCGAAATTGCCTTACTTAAGTCATTCCGTAATTGGGTAAGGGATAAAGTTAGTTGACTCCATAGAAAATGATGTTATTTCAATTTTGTCTTGCTCAGTCCAAGTATCACTTACATCGATAATGGACAAATTATTTTGAACTAAATCATTAAGAATTAAGTTTGCTAAACGTAGTCTTTCATTCGGTGATAAGTTACGAATGACTTGGTTGTATATTTCTTGAGCAGTATTAGACATCATAAATCCTCCTTATTATGATTTTAATAGTGTTTAAATTAGGCGATCACTCATCCTCTGCAATTAAGTTATGAGGTGCGATCGCACCTCATATTTTGAAATTATATAACTAAGTAAATTTGCTGTTTATTATATGTCAATCACTTAAAAAATATTAGAGAAAACTTTATCAAAAGTTTAAGCTTTTACTCCTAATCAAAGTTTATTTGTCTTTGTGGCAGGGAAACATATCTGTAAGGCTACTCCTGCTTAGTCAAGATAGTCTGTAATTCAAGTATTTTCAAAAACACATCATATTTTAGGAGTATTTCATGATTCCAATTATTTTGGGCGCTGCTGCTTTGGCTACTGCTGCAATTGGAGCAGTCAAAGGTGCTGAAGGCGTTAGCAACATGAATCAGGCTAAGGAAAGAGGAATTTCATGAATCAAACCGGATTCCTATATACTAATATAGCTTTTGTAGAGATAAGATTAATCTTATCTCTACATTTTATGATTTTTCAATCTAGTATTAAGCAGATTTATTTTCAGATTTTGGATACGCTTTGTGTGCTTCTGCATAAATTTTTAACGCCACAGCTATCTGTTGTTCAGAACTATCTCCCTGTGCTTGAAACCAAGCAAAAGTTTCTGGATCTACTTCAACTGTAATTTTTACAGGTGACTTAGGCATTCGCAATTGAGCTTTCCTAAAGAAATCATCTGATAAGGGTGGAATGTCTGAAGTGTCAATTTCTTCATCACTCATAGCATCTATTCTATCCCAATCGGTTCTTGAGACATTGTTCGCTTGAATTGCAGCAGCACCTCTTTGAGCTTGTCTAGCAGAAGCATCGATTCTATCCGAACTGGTTTTTGAGGTATTGTTCATAGTATTTTCGTTCATGAGATAATGCCTTTCGTAATGAGATAATGCGAATTATTTCATCATCGGATTCTGTGTAAACTACTACTACACATCTCCCATCTAATAGCCCAATACCAATATAACGATCCTCACTATAATCTTCTCGTTCATCAAGTTGAACAAGCATCGGTAAATTAAAGATGCGGTAGGCATCAGCAAAGTCAAAACCATGCTTTGTTATATTGCCCTGATTTTTACTCTCATCCCACTCAAATTCCATTAAATTAATTTAGGCAAATTGTAATACGAGTTTTGCCTGGTGTTGGAAGCTCAATTGTTCCGCGTTTACCTTGGCTAAAATCATACTCGGTTTCCGTTGTTGATTTAGTTATCACATATTCCTGCTAGTAATTGCAATTCCAAACCCCGGCTTAACTTAATAAACCGGGGTTCACTTCATCCGCACTACTTGATTTGCAAGATGAAGAAAACTTACTTGTTGTTAGCAAAAATTAACTAT
The DNA here is from genome assembly GCF_019976755.1 of Nostoc sp. MS1. Lineage (NCBI taxonomy): Bacteria > Bacillati > Cyanobacteriota > Cyanophyceae > Nostocales > Nostocaceae > Nostoc > Nostoc sp. MS1. The sequence continues at coordinate 1,674,719 of NZ_AP023441.1, read as the reverse complement.
TTGCTCTTATCTTCAATACTTGCGCCACAACTGCAAGACTTTCTTCAAAAAGTGATTCACGTCCCCAACGTTGCACCTGCTGACTGAGCAAAGCTTCTGCTTTTTGTTCTGACAAAGAACCGACCTGTTGGAACAAACCCGCAGCTTGAGCGCCGCCGTGGGTTTCCATCCGCATACAACCGCCTGTTTCTGAGCAGATGACTGTGCCACAGTTGGCTTGAGGATTGGTGGAACTGAGGCGTAGAGCAATTAAATCACCCACAATCTCACCTGCATCAGCAACGGGAACCCCTGCTAACTCGGCTTCTACTTGCTTTTGGTCTTGGTTAACAAATTGAATACGGGTGATGTCGTAGTCGCCGCTTTCCTTTTGATAGGAAACTGGTAGCCATTGTAGACGACTCGCCAACCAACCCAAGAACAACAATGCTTGGGTGGGGTTGCCCTTTTCGTAATCGATGTTTACGCGGTCAATTTCTCCCAAGGCTTCACGACGATTTGGGGGATCGTAGGCTTCGGCTGTCAACTCTTGCCATGCAGCCAGTCTACGCCAGTTTAAGTCAGCCACAGGTACGCCATTTTCTACCAACTCTTGCAAACTACTTAAATCGCTTTCTGGTTCGTTAAAGTCGCAAGAATCAACGATGACGTTATTACAAACGGCTGCCAATCTCTTAAATAAAATGTTGTTGGGGTCTGGTGTAGCCTTCCACCACAAGAATTTGGGTAAACCACCAATTAACAAAGCAGGAATCATCCCGCCAATTCTTTCCAAAGCCGCAGCTGTACCACTCAGGGTAATATACTCGCAGCAAATGAGGGTGCTGGAAGATTGTTTTTGAATCGGACAGTAAGCAGAAACTTGCGCCTTTACGCCTTCATCTTCACCCACAATTGGGAATAGGGCAATAATCCGGCAAGGGTTGCGTAGGGCAATTTCGTCAGCAATTCTAGGGCTAGAACTATAACTATAAGAAGTATTACCATTAGAACCATTACCTGTAGCGTTACTGCCTTGACGCTTGCTGTATTCTTCCCGCAGTTTCGCTATGGTTTCTGGTGTGGCTGTACCAGTTTCGGGTAGTGCGTATTTGATTTGTACTTGTTGCAGTGCGGCTTCTGTCTGCGGCCCTAAAATGCCATCAATTGGGCCATTATAAAATCCTAAAGAAGCCAACAGATATTGGGTTTCTTCTGGTTCATAAACTACTAGAGTAAATGTAGTAGCACGAGTAGCCGCAGGTAGTGCGCCATCTTCACCAGTAATGCCATAGCTTTGCCAAATTTGATTGAGTTCCGCTTCGATTTCGTTGAGCGAAATATCCTTTGGGGCTTGAAGTGAGTATATTGTAGGAGCTTGGGAAGTCATAGCCAATTTGTTAGTTGTTAGTAGTTAGTTGTGAGGCAGTGCGTTGGGCGGCTTTGCCGACTTGTAGCAACTGCCGAACCCGTAAGGGTCAGTTGTCAGTTGTCAGTTGTCGGTTGTCAGTTAACTAATGACTATGGACTAATGACTAATGACTAATGACCAATTAGAGCCTGCGCCAGCGACGACCGTCTTGGTTAATTAAAAATTCTGCTTCTGCTGGTTCCCAAGTACCTGCTTCGTATTTGGGAATGGTGGCGGGGTCGGCTGGTGTATCCCAAACGGAAAGGGCGGGGGTGACTACCTGCCAAGCTGCTTCTACTTCGTCAGCTCTGGTAAATAATGTTTGGTCGCCCATCATACAATCAAGGAATAGGCGATCGTAAGCATCAGAAGTAGCTTCAATCCCAAAGGAACCATAGCTGAAATCCATATCTACGGAACGAGTGCGGAACTCTGCTCCTGGCATTTTCACATCAAAACGTAAAGAAATGCCTTCGTTTGGTTGTATCCGCATCGCCAAAATGTTGGCGCTTCTTTGTTGTGCGGCAGATGTAAACATCCGGGAGGGAACATCACGGAAGTGGATGGAAATTTCACTGACTTTTTTCGGCATCCGTTTACCAGTACGTAGGTAAAAAGGCACACCTTGCCAACGCCAGTTATCTACCAAAAACTTCATTGCCACGTAAGTAGGAGTAGAGGACTTGGGGTCAACTCCTGGTTCTGTATGATACCCTGGAACTTGTTGACCTTTCATCCAACCAGAACTATATTGTCCACGTACTGCTGAACGTGACAGGTTATGTACATCAGCTAAACGAGTAGCTTGTAGTACTTTAACTTTCTCTGTACGGATACTATCAGCATCCATTGAGTTAGGAGCTTCCATTGCTGTGAGGCAATAAAGCTGCATAAGGTGATTCTGCAACATATCCCGTAATGCACCGGCTTGTTCGTAATAACCAGCCCGGTCTTCAACGCCTACGGTTTCTGCTACGGTAATTTGTACGTGGTCAACAAACTGACGGTTCCACAGTGGCTCAAAAATCGCATTGGCAAAGCGGAATACCAGCAAGTTTTGAACTGTTTCTTTACCCAAGTAGTGGTCAATACGGTAGACTTGGTTTTCTTTACAATATTTCTGCACTACCTTGTTGAGACTTTGGGCAGATGCCAAGTCTCTACCAAAGGGTTTTTCAATTACTAGACGATGTTTATACTCATCATCTAGCATTCCTGCGCCGCCTAGTTGCCTGATAGCTTCAGGAAAGAAGTTAGGGGCGACGGAGAGGTAAAACATCCGGTTTCCCCGTGTACCTCTTTTCTGGTCTAATTCACTTAATAAATCTTTTAATTTTTGATAACTTTCAGGCTTATCTATGTCTCCAGGACAGTAGAACAAACCTTGAGAGAAATCTTGCCACAGTTCTCCGAGTTCGACGTTGCTATGAGCCTCTTCCATGCCTTTTTGCATTTGTTCACGGAAGTATTCGTGGCTCCATTCTCGACGGGCTACGCCAACAATAGTGGTTTCTGGGGGAATGCGTCGTTCCCGGCGTAATTTGAAAAGTGCTGGGACGAGTTTGCGCCAGGTAAGATCACCAGAAGCGCCAAAGATGACTATAATTTGGGGTTCAGGCATCCCTTGCTGTTGCAGACCAACGCGCAGGGGATTTTCTAGGAGACTAACCATAACAGTTTGTGGATTTGAGATGGAGGTTGGAAAATGGGGAGTAGGGAGTGGGGAGTGGGGAGTGGGGCATTAGAGAGTTTTTTCTCCCTGCTCCCTGCCCCCCTGCCCCCTTTCTTCTTCCCTGCCCCTATACAGGTGACAATAGCTTGACTTTGCCCTCTAAAGAGTTCATGAGGGACTGGAATGGCTGGACGAATTTGTTAATGCCATCGGTTAACAATTCGTCCATGACGACATCAATATCAATGTTGATGTCTGGGTCTTTGAGGCTCTCAATCAATTGGTAAGCTTCTGCAACTCCTGTTTCTATTCGGTTAGCGACTTCACAATGGTCAGCACAAGCGGTAATGGTCGCAGGGGGTAAGGTGTTGACGGTATCGGGGCCAATCAATTCATCGACGTACATGACATCGCTGTAATGAGGGTCTTTAGTGCTGGTGCTGGCCCATAATAATCTTTGCACTTTTGCCCCTTTGGTTGCTAGGGCTTGCCAACGATCGCTCTCAATAATTTTGTTGTACTCTTGATAAGCAATCTTGGCATTGGCGATCGCTACTTTACCTTTAACAGACCTTAATCTCGCTTCTAGGTTAATATCATCAACGCCACGAGCTAATTTAGCATCAATTTTACCGTCGATGTTGCTGTCAATCCGACTGAGGAAGAAACTAGCAACAGAAGCAATGTTACTGATATCTTTACCTTCAGCCGCTCGTTTTTCTAAGCCCCGAATATATGCCCAAGCTGTGTTGATATAGCTCTGCACAGAAAATAGCAAGGTGACGTTAACGTTAATCCCATCAGCTATCACCTGTTCTACGGCTGGCAACCCGGCTTCAGTACCGGGAATTTTAATCATCACATTTTCCCGCCCGATTTGTTGATAATAACGGCGGGCTTCGTTAATTGTGGCTTGTGTATCATGGGCGATGGTCGGTGGGACTTCGATACTCACATAACCATCCAATTTATTCGAGGCATCATATACAGGACGCAAGATATCGCAGGCACTACGTATATCTGCAAAAACTAGGGATTCATAAATTTCCAGCGTGGGTTTACCTGCACGCACACCAGCTTCAATATCAGCATCATAAATGACATTGTTGGCGATCGCTTTTTCAAAAATCGCCGGATTAGATGTAATGCCACAAATACCCTGATTTTCAACTAAATTCTTTAATTCTCCCGATTGGATAAGGTCACGGCTCAAATTATCCATCCAAATACTCTGGCCGTATTCTTTAATCTCAAGTAAATGATTAGTAGCCATAGCTAAATTTTGTTCCACTCCGTAAAAGATGTTCTAAGTGAATTTGCCAAAACACATCAAAGTATTGACAGTAACTTCTGCATTTTTGCTTTGCTAATCACTTATGACATCGGCCGGCTGAGATAATCTAGTACATTTAGCTGAAAAAATGCTGAGTGAGTGCTGAGTAGTAATTGCTGTTATTGGAAGCGGCGCTTTAGCGCGTGTTGAGTAAAGTCTCCTTTACCTCCTGCCTCCTGCCTCCTAATGCCCATTCTGAATAAAAGACTCAACCTTGGCTACGTCCTCTTTACTACCAATAATTAAAGGAGTGCGTTGGTGTAGTTTTGTGGGTACAACTTCTAAGATATCCATTAATCCTGTAGTTGCCCGACCACCAGCTTGTTCAATTAAAAAAGCGAGGGGAGCAGATTCGTATAACAAGCGCAATTTACCTTCAGGTTTCTGGATTGTTCCTGGGTAAAGAAATACACCGCCTTGTACTAAAATTCTGTGAATATCGCTCACCATTGCACCACTGTAACGAGCGGTGTAACCTTCTGTACGATGGACGTAGCGGATATACTCCCGCATAGATTCTTCCCATTGCCAAAAGTTACCCTCATTCACACTATATACAGAGCCGTGGTTAGGAATGCGGATATTCTCTTCGCTGAGGATAAATTCACCTAAGCTGGGGTCAAGGGTAAATGAATGAACTCCCTTACCAATAGTGTAAACTAACATCGTGCTAGGGCCGTAGAGGATGTATCCTGCGGCAATTTGCTTGCGTCCGTTGGTGAGGAGGTCTTTAGCTTGACCATCGGCATCATCGCCTTCCTGTTGACGGATAGCAAAAATGGAACCTAAGCTGAGATTGGTATCGGTATTTGAGGAGCCATCTATGGGGTCATACAGTAAGGTATAACGACCTATGGGGCAATTTTCTGGGATGTAATATGGTTCATCCATTTCTTCGGAAGCAAGACGGCAAACTAAGCCGCTTTGCTTGAAGACTGAGATAAACACATCATTAGCGTACACATCCATCTTTTTGACGGACTCACCTTGTACGTTCACTTCCCCAGTAAATCCGAGAACTCCTTCCATTAAGCCAGCACGGCTAAGGCGACGAGCAACTAATTTACCAGCTAATCCAATACGATTCATCAATGCACTCAAATCTTGTGCATCTGGTGAAAAACTCTGGAGTTGTTGGAGGACGTGACGAGATAAGGTTGTACAATCGCGGTCGAGAGATTTATCTGTAGCGTTGTTGACAGATAAATCCAAAGATTCTGAAGCTTGAGCCATTTTATGTATTCCCTAGTAACTGGCTGTTTGTTGGGTCAATTCGTGCATCGTGACGCACGGTTACTGCCTCTATCTTAGAAAGGTAATTTAAGAACCTGGATGTGATTTTAGATAAACTAAAGAAAGTGAAGGGAAAAGCGCTGAAAAGTGAGAAGTTAGAGGCTAGAGGAAAGATATACTTGTAACGCTTTTGTGATATTTATTACATAACACTTGACTTGCGGCAACAAAAGCTTAAAAGCATAACAGATTATCTTTCCAGTTAGCCAAAGTACAAATTCAAGTCTTCACGCTATTATCCAACTGATTTTTCTCTACACCCTGACACTCCGAAAAAAAGTCTAGTCATGAAAATCCGACTAGTTATAATAATTTTCTAGCACATGGTAACTAGCCGGATTTATCATTACATTTCCTATTAAATTTTTTAAATGTTTCTAGCAAATAATAGATATTTATCTATTGTTATACAGAATACAATTTGCTAGAATTGGAGACTATACTTGATTAATAATCTTGTTTTTTACCCCAGCTACCTCGTCGGTCATCTTCTCGTGGTTTAGCCTTATTTACTTTCAGTTGACGACCCATCCATTCTGCGCCATCTAATTCAGTAATAGCAGCATCTTCTTGGGCATCTTCATTCATCTCAACAAAAGCAAAACCACGCATCCGACCGGTTTCACGGTCAGTAGGTAATACAACTCTTTTGACCTCGCCGTAGTCTGCAAATACGGCTCTTAAGTCTGCTTCAGTGGCGCGGTAGGAGAGATTTCCAACGTAGATAGTCATGTGGGATCACGTAATTCTTAACAAAGTGCGGCTAGTTCAGTTTTAAAAAGTTCTAGGCAATATTGCATAGTCTCTTTTTAGTCACAGATAGTCTATGTTGTAGAACAGCAATAATATTTGCTGGGGTTAACTCCAACTAAACCTTCTATGGGCTGAACTGAGGCATACGCTCATATGATAACTGATTATGATAATTTTCAAAGTGAGAGATTTTACAATATTTTTAAATATAAAATTAGCAAGTCTTATAAATTTGATTAATGGGAAAAAATGTAAAAGCTGCTACTTAGTACAAATGCTTTACTTGGTTATATGAACCATAATTTAATCGCTTCTTAATCTGCAAGTTGCTCATAAATTAAAGCAGGTTAGAAAATGCTTTGTGACTTTATTTCCAAGCTGTCGTTAGTTTAGGACAGGGGAGTGCAATATCGATTTTTGACCATGTGTTTAATGTTCTTGCATCCCCTACCTATTACCAGTACTCAGTTTTATATCCCTAGCTGTTATTCAATCGATATCGATTGTGGGCCACTGGATCTACCATTACCGACATCAGTTAAGGGAGAGGGATAAATGCTAATACCAGTTTGTTTGTCTAGCCAGCTTTTTACAGGATCATCTGCTAAGTTGAGTCTCAGCACACCAGAAGCAAATCCCCCTAGAAAAGAAGCTGGGTGTTGAACCAGTTGTTTAAATATGGGTGACAATTCACTAATAAACATGTAAAAAACTCCTAAGACTTTTGCAAAAAATATCACTTCTTAACTAATTTTAACGTGTTGTTAATAGTCAAAAGTTATTTTCCTCTACTTTCCTAATATTAAGTGCGATCGCGCAAGCGCCCAGCGTAGCTGATCGCCATTTATAAAGAAAAGCTAAAACTAGCTTCCAGGTTTGTTTCCTCGCTACATAATGCAGGGGAATATAATTTACAACTCACAATCACCAGTAATCATGGCAAATACACCCAAAATACTGGCCTTTGCTGGAAGCACACGCATAGATTCTTATAACAAAAGGTTAGTGAAAATTGCCGCAGCCGGTGCAAAAGCAGCAGGCGCAGAGGTGACTTACATTGATTTACGAGATTTACCATTACCTCTGTATGACGAAGATTTAGAGGCGCGAGAAGGTTTACCTCCCAATGCTAAAACCTTAAAAGACCTGTTAATTTCTCATCAAGGATTGTTAATTGCTTCCCCAGAATACAACAGCTCGCTGACTGCAGTTTTAAAAAATGCGATTGATTGGGCTTCTCGTCCAGCATCAAATGAGCCTCCTTTGGCTGCATTTGCAGGAAAAGTTGCGGCTATCATGAGTACTTCTCCCGGTGGACTAGGCGGGTTGCGAGGTTTGGTACATCTGCGGTCTATTCTAGGAAATATTAAGGTGTTGGTACTTCCTGATCAGGTTGCTGTACCGAATGCTAGTCAAGTATTTAATGCTGATGGTTCGCTAAAAGACCCTAAACAGCAAGAATCTGTGCAGAACTTGGGCAAAAACGTAGCGGATATTCTATTTAAGTTGAATTAATAAAAAGCGATCGCCTGATGTGCTGGCGTTGCGGGCGGTGCGATCGCTTTTCATACCCAGTAAAATGTAGATGTTACCCTATTAACCTAATTCTAGATTAATTCCCAAAGCTGTAAGTTGCTGATTCATCCATGCGGTTGCTGTAGCTTCGTCAGTTTCTATTGCTTTCTCTACCCCTGTTTTAGCAATTTCTAACAGTTGTTTGGATTGTTCACGTTTTTGATGTGATTCTTCAACTTTATTTCTAATTTGCTGCTGAACTGAGTCTGGCGCAACCCAGACTAGAAATTGAGCAATATCATTAGGATATAGTTCAAGTTGCCCTGATGAGCCTTTAAGATATTTCTCCACTTGAAACTGTCCTGCAATACTGTTTAAATATATGGATAAGTAAACTTGGTCTAGTAAATCAGTTCTGAGAATAGTTACATGATTATCTGGTAAAGCTGGCTCTTCATACAAATAAGGCGCACACCTCCCCATTGTTCCTCTACCAGTACCATTTATCAGGACATCATTTTTTTGAATAGTTAAAGTATTATTACTATCAGAAACAGTTGCAAAGCGATTATCTGTAAGAATTACTTCTCTCTTTTGAACGTGTTTAGAGTTAATTACAGGCAAAACATTTTTAACTGCTTCTTCATCTTCAATATAGTTTGGTTGTTTTCCACGTTGGTTAACCGTAAGTAAGTTACCCAATGCTGTGAGTTCAACCTTTTCTTCAAGTCGTTGAATTAATTGGTCAACTTTAGGATGATAATACTCAGCATCTAAGCGACCGGAAGCAAAGAATGAAGATGAAAAACTTTTCACAGCAATGTTATCTTCGGTAGGTTGCCAGTCTTTTAAGTTTAGTTCTATAAGGAGCAACTCTTCAGCATCTTCGTATGCTTGTTTTGATTGTTGAAAAAACAACCAAGAAGCTTCAGTTAATTTTTTAATAGCATATTGTAAGGAAGTAGTTAGTATAGGAACAGGTATTTCTCGTATCTTATTTAAAGGTAGATCCTGTTGTACCATACCTGACATATTCCTAATAACCCAATCATTACCAAACTTAGAGTTTAAATATGTTGTTAAATACTCAGTAATAATTGGTGAATTAGAATTTAACACAATTCTTGCGATATCTTGATCAATATTTGCAGGCAAAATATTTGATTTTACAATTGAGCAATAACCAACCGTTCCACGATTTGATAACAGAATATCATTCTCTTGCAGAGAAGAACGTTGATTTTTTTCATCAACCCATTTAGCAAGTTTGTCACAGTTATAATTATCTGTAAACCAATTTTTAGTATTCTTGGCTGTTATATGCGATATGTTAGAAGTTTCATCAACTTCATGATAACCATGTTGACCATCTGTTATAAATGCTATATTGCCTAAAATTACATTTTCAAATTTATCTCTTAAATTATCTTCTTCTAAATAAGCTTTGTGGAAAAAGTAGCTGTCTAGCCTAAATGAATTATTCTCTTCAAGTACTTGATACCAGCTTAATTCTACAGCTTCCAGCCCATCCATTAACCGCCGATACTTAGCTTCATCAAACGGTATAACAGATGGGCTTGGTTTAAAAAAACTTAACTTCTCCTTTTTAGCAAACTCAATAAACGCCTCAGAAATAAGCTGCTACGCAGCTTAATTGTATAATATAAACTTAAGTAAAAACTATTATCGGCCATATATGCCAGCAAAAAACCATCTTTCTCAAGAGCAGAAGGAAAGGCTACTGAAAACACTAAAAGAGCATGAAAATCCTTATGTAAGAGAGAAGATTCTGATTATTCTGTTGATAAATGATGGAAAAACATATCAAGAAATTAGCAATTTTTTAGAGATTGCATATCCGACAGTCGCATATTGGGCAGTTCACGGCGACCCGGATAATTTAGAAAGCTTTTTAGATGGAAGAAGAGAAGGTAACTGCCGCAAAGTTACCAAAGAATATGAAAATTTGTTATTAGAAATAATTGAGAAAGACCCAGTAGAAAATGGATATGAATTTGGTCGATGGACGGCGGCAAGATTAGCAACATATCTTGAAGAAACAACAGGAATTAAGTTAAGCGGCTCTCAAGTTAGGAGAATATTAGAGCGAAAAAAGTACGTTTACCTCTGGGCAAAATACAGCCTAGAGGACAAACAGAATCCTGAAAAGCGTAAGGCATTTCAAGAAAAGCTATCAGAATATTTAAGAATAACCAAAAAAACTCCAGAGCGTTTACAAGTATGGTTTTGGGACGAAAGTGGATTTAGTTTAAGAGTGATAAGAAGAAAAAGTTGGGGTAAGAAAGGTACAAGGAAAAAAGTTACAGGGCAAAGGAGAAGAGGAAGAGTAAATATTATGGGAGGGTTACGTTATCATGACAAGAAAAGAATAAATTTTGTCATAAAAAAAGGAAATGCAGATGTATTCTATGAACAGATTAAATCTCTAAATAATTTTCTGTTACAAGAATGGGTAGAACAAGGGAAATCAGTTGAAGAATTTAAAGATGGTTCAGCGAAAATAGTTATCATACTAGATAATGCTAGTTTCCATAAAAGGAAAGATATTTTATCTAAAATTGAGTCAGAAATGCCAAATATTATTCTAGAATTTCTTCCACCTTATAGTCCAGATTATAATTTAATTGAATTGCTTTGGCATTCAGCTAAAGAATATATAGCTCATAGATTGTTTGAGTCTGTATCACAGCTAGAAGAATTGTTAAATAAATTGCTCAATCAAGGTGGACTTATTATTAAATGGGAACGCAAGATTAAAAATAAAGGTAATGCTGTTTATTAACTTTAGCTGCGTAACAGCTTACCATCCTGCGTTACTCCCTCATGATTAAATAAATCATGGTCAACAACTAAATGACCGTGTTCATCTTGTAAAAATATCTTTTCCTTATCTTGTTCCGATAACTTCTCTTCCGATTTCGACAAAACCCGTCGCCAAATTTTCTCACCAGAATTATCCTTTCCCGACTTCCGCATCGTCGCAAAAAAGATGTTGTAATCTTCAACTCTAGGACACAAAGCCCCCAGATGGGGATCATCATTCCATTTTTGGACAAATAATACTGATGTCTTCGTTCCCGTATGGGGCTTAAAAGTATTTCCATGCAGCCCCACAACAGCTACAATGCGACAGCGTTCAGCAATAAAATCTCGAATATCTTTATCAGACGAATTATTAAACCGTCCTTGGGGTAAAACAATAGCCATTCTCCCCCCTGGTTTCAAGAAATCCAAGTTACGCTCAATAAATAAAATATCTCTGCCTACCTTCGATTGCCAAGCACCATTCGGCTTTTTCGATAAATCATATCTATGAATAATTTGTGGTTCTTTAATATCTCCAGCAAATGGCGGGTTAGCCATCAAAATATCAAATTGAAATTCTTTATAACTATCCTTAGTGCTGCGTAATTTCTTTAATTTTTTGAAACCTTCAAAATAAATATTTTGCCAGTCTTCATCTCGCGTCACCTCATCCCAACTAGCAAAATCTAGAGTATTTAAATGTAACACGTTGGTTTGTCCGTCACCAGCAATTAAATTTAATGTTCTGGCTACACGTACCGCTTTCTCATCAAAATCAATAGCAAATACCCTTTCTTGAACATATTTTTCACAACGATAAGGCTTCTCTTCCAAAGAAAATAAATTGCTGACTTTTATCCCTTCATCTTCTATTATTTGTTTCCAAACATGAAAAATCGTATGTACTGGAAAACCAGAAGAACCCGCCGCCGTGTCAATCATATACTCATCCTCTTGGGGATTGAGCATTTTGACACACATATCAATTACATACCGAGGCGTGAAATATTGTCCCTTTTCACCTTTGCTACTCTGATTAATCAAATACTCGAATGCTTCATCGACTATATCTAAATTCGAGTTAAATAATTTTACATTTTCCAAAGACGACACACAAATCGAGAGGTGAGAAACAGTCAAAGTAATTTTACTATCTTCACTAAATACACCTTCCCAATGTTTTTTAGCTCTATCAAATAAAATTTGAATCTTATTTTTAAGTGCGGTGTCGGTTTGTCCTGTATTTCTAAACTCTAGTAATCGAGTATTGCGGTTATTTCCCCTTCCCGATAGCCATTCATCATATAATTTAGTAAAAATAAGTTTGAAGACTTCCTCAAACACATCAACCCCTGCATTAGCCAAGACTTCATCTTCCATTTCCTCAATCAAGGCTTTCAGAGATTTCTTTTCGTTGACGAGTTTATCTTTTTTAATTAAGTCTTCTAGAGTAAACTTAACATTGAGAATATCTGCTAAGGTTTGGTTAGCATTGGGAATATCTGTAATATCTTCAAAGTAATTAGGATTTTTACGCTGATAGAAAGAAATCTGATCGCCATTCGTCCAAATACCAATCGGTGCGCCTGTAGCATTACAATAAGAACGTAGCTGTTCCTTCCCGTCTTTTAATTTCGGCTTTTTTAGTTCCACAATAATGTAAGGAACATTCGGTCTATCTTTATCAGAAATAGCAATATCAGCTTTTTTCTTTTCTCGCCCAAACGTAACCACATACTCAACTGTAATACGGCTAACGGGATAAAGATAACGCTGCATTAATACTTGTAAATAAAGCTGTCGCACGGCTTCTTCTGGTGTCAGTTTTATTTCCTTATTTCGCACCAAACATCTCACATAAGGCACATCCCCAGTTTTTGTCTGCTTAATAATGATAGACTTTTCCAAGTTATCAATTTCTTGGGTTGTGAATTGAGACAGTTTATAGTTAGAGTCTTTAAAAATAGCAGCGAGATTCATTAGGCTTGTGATTCTACTGTAACTAAACTTGAGTTCGATGAATGAGATTTGACTCCTCTCTAAACCCTCCCCTAAAAAGAATGGGCTTAAAAAACCCCATAATTAACATGCTCCTTCCTCGCCTTGTAGGCTACGGTGTACACACAAGTCTAATAAACTAGTCCCACAACGTTTTGATCCCCCCTAACCCCCCTTAAAAAAAGGGGGGATCAAGAATCAAAGTCCCCCTTTTTAAGGGGGATTTAGGGGGATCAAACCACATTTTGTACTCAGCACAAAGATGTGTGTACACCGTAGCGCCTTGTAGGACAGGGAAGCTGGGAGGGAGAGGTTCATCCAACTCACATTAACTAACTAAATATCCACAGGTTGCAGTTAGACTGATATCCTGAAATAAGATAGCTGAAATAGTATAAAACCAAGCCTAAAAATTTGGTGTTCTTAATTAAGTTTATTTACTTAACTAAACACTTCAACTTCCTCAAGTTTATTGATTTGGTCAAGGATTCGCCAAACTTCTTGTAACAATGGCTCTAACCCAGTACGAGTTACCGCAGAAATTAAGAAAACTGGAGCATGAGACAGATGATTTAATTGAGTAGCTAGTGCTTCTAAATCTACAGTTTCTTTGTCAACTGCATCAATTTTATTCAGCGCTAAAATCTGCATTCGCTCAGTTAAACCACGCCCGTAAGCTTGCAACTCTTGCTGAATTGTATTGTAGTCTCTGATGACATCATCACTGGTAGCATCAATTAGGTGCAACAATACCCGCGTCCGTTCGATATGGCGTAAGAAATCATGTCCTAAACCTGCGCCTCCGGCTGCACCCTCAATTAATCCGGGGATGTCAGCAAATACTGTACCATCACCAGTAGGTTTGCGGACTACGCCTAAATTGGGTATGAGAGTTGTGAATGGATAGTCAGCAATTTTTGGACGCGCCGCCGACAAGGATGAAATTAAAGTTGACTTACCTGCGTTGGGTAAACCAATAATTCCTACTTCCGCCAGCAGTTTCAACTCTAAACGTAACAGTTTTCTTTCCCCTGGTAATCCTGGGAGAGCATATTCTGGGGCGCGGTTACGGTTACTCAAGAAGTGCTGATTTCCTAACCCACCTTTACCACCTTCAGCAATGACTAACCTTTGGTTAGGTTGAGTTAAATCAGCCAACATTTCGTCTGTTTCCGCATCATAAATTACTGTGCCGCAGGGAACTTCAATAATTAAATCTTTCCCAGAAGCGCCAGTGCAGTTATTGGGGCCGCCACGACCACCATTGTCGGCTTTAAATATATGGTTATAGCGAAAGTCTAAGAGGGTTTGTAAACTTTCTACAACTACAAAAATCACTGAACCACCCCTTCCCCCATTACCGCCAGAGGGGCCGCCGGCTGGTACATACTTTTCTCGCCGGAAGGCGACAATACCATCGCCGCCTTTACCAGCTTCTACTTCGATTTGTGCTTGGTCGATAAATTGCATAATTAGTCATTAGTCATTAGTCATTGGTCATTGGTCATTAGTCAATGGTTATTAGTTACTCATTTGTAAGAGTTTTACCCATTGATAACAACGGTGCTTAACATTGTGCGCGCACCTGCAAAAATACATGCTTGTTTAATTGCTCTACTTAACAGGTTACTCTATATAGTCTTCTTTACCAGTGTTGAGTACCGTCTTGTGGGTAGGGAATAGGGGGTGAGGAGTGGGGAGTAACCCACCCCTACTGCTCCCAAGAGGTAACAGGAGAAAATAACTATGGACTGTTGACTGTGGATTAATAACTAATGACTAATGACCAATGACTAAATATACTCTGAAATATCCTCTTTACAATCATCCGCTAAATAGGAGAGGGCGCGGAAGCGTAAACTTACAAGCTGTTCATATAATGGATTAATTTTACATAATGGCGGAATATGAACTATTTTGTGTCCAAATAAGGTGACATCCCTCTCGAAAGGACACTGCGAAGGAATCATTTTACACAGAAAACGGGCAACTCTGGGGTCTTCGATTTCTAACCCATCTAGCCAGTCACGGAGGGGATGTAATACGTCATGGGGATGGGTGAGTGGTGGGGTAAGGGCAGAAAAGTTTAGTTGTTCTTTAACTGTTAAAGTTTGACGCAGGGCGGGGAGTATGTATTCTGGTTCGCCTAGTGCTTGACATAACTGGTGCAGTAGTTCATCTTCTTGAGGTGAATATGTACCATCTGCGATCGCTACTATTACAGCTGTACGTAAAAAGTTCTCTGCAATTGGTGTATGTTTGCCTAAAACGGTGGCTAGTTCTTCTGGTGTAATTTTCTCTAGCGCATCCAATTCAACACCAGGGGCTAATTGATCTTTGGTAATAGCGATAATCGATGCTTTTTCTTGTTCATCAAAGTTACCATCAGCCCAAGCTATGGTTAGTAGCCCCCGTAACCAAGCAGCAATTTGTTGGTTGCTGTGAGGAGATTCAACTACACTTGTCATAAACTCATACTCACTGATTTTTTCATCTATAACTAAGGTAACTTTTATGCGACTCAATTGTAGCAGTTTTGTATTCCTCCATTGGCTGTTTGATATGCCTTAAAGGAGACATTTATATATAGTATTGGTTGCTCATCGAGATGCAATAACTACACGAGTGTACTAACCATCGCAATTACTTACGCTTCATCATCAAAATCAATAACAACTCTCTATGGAAGGAGCTTTATTTATGATAAAAATCAAAAGTTTAGTTTATTAAAACTTATTTATCCTATTTATATTTTGAATATAAATTTTAATTAATTTATTCCATTTAACTATGCCTATCAATAATTGCCCTTCGTGTGCTTTTAGGATATTAGATTTAATAATTAATATTATTTAGACATAAAATATTAATATTAGATAGTTCTAAATATCACGGTGTAATTTAACATTAGTATAGGCTTTAGATAAACGAACGAGATAATTAATCAAGTTAACTTAGCTATTAAATAGTGACTACTGGTGAGTGCGATCGCCATCATGATACTCCAAATCATGAGTCTGTGGGTAGACCTGCCTCACACGGTTGTATTCGGATGTAAAACAAGGATGTTGAAGAATTATTTTCTCAGGTAAGTGTCGGAACACCTGTTATTGTAGTGCCGTAGCTAATATAGAACTCATATTTAATTTTTGAAATAGGTAAATTGTAAGAAATTTTCCACAAGCGGCGTTAAACTATTTTCCTGCCAGATAACAGCAGTTTCTATTACGGGTACTTGTTCTAGTAAAGGACGATATACTACACCAGACCTTTGAAGATTTTGGAGAGAAGATGGTGTAATCGCCACACCCATTCCAGCCGATACTAGCCCAATAATTGTTTGCATTTGAATTGCCTCTTGAGTAATGTTAGGTGAAATATTTCCCTGCTGGAAAAGACTCATAATACGGTCATAAAGTCCAGGTGCTAAATACCGAGGAAACATAATCAAAGGTTCATCCAGAAGATTTTGGACTGAGATATATTCTGTTTGTACTAATGAATGAGTTGATGGCAAAGCCACAACTAAGGTTTGCGTATGAATACACTTATAAGATATGGTGTCATCTTCTAAAGGTGGGTGAGCAAAGCCTACATGAATTTGGGAATCTCTGAGTGCTTGCTCCTGTTGGCTTGTAGTTAATTCTCGTAAAACTAATTCTATTTGGGGAAATTGCTCACGAAATTGCCGCAAAATTAAGGGTAATAAATCGTAGATTACCAAACTAGTAAATCCTATTTTCAATTGACCTGTTTGACCTCTACCAATTCTTTGAGTTAAGGCGACTGCTGTGTCTAGTTGCACTAATATTTGATAAGCCTCTTGTAAAAAGACCTTACCTGCTTCTGTTAGCTGTACTTGTCGCTTAGTTTTGCGATGAAAAAGTTGTACTCCTATTTCTGCTTCTAGTTGCTGAATTTGTTGGCTGAGAGGCGGTTGTGCTATGTGCAGTCTTTCTGCGGCTTTACTGAAATGTAGTTCCTCAGCTACAGCAATAAAGTAGCGTAGATGTCGTAATTCCATTTTTAATATTTTAAAAGTTTCAATTTTAAATAAATATATATTGGACATCTCAAAAGCGTCTACCTATGATACTCATACAGGGATTTTGCAGGAGGCTAGAGCAATGGCTGAAAACACAACATCAGAGAATTTCCGCAGTAAAGTTGTTACCCAAGGGGTACAGCGATCGCCAAATCGCGCTATGTTACGAGCAGTAGGTTTTCAAGATGAAGACTTTAACAAGCCAATTGTCGGTATATCAAATGCCTACAGCACAATCACTCCCTGTAATATGGGGATAAATAGACTAGCAGAAAGAGCCGAAGCGGGTATAAAACTAGCTGGAGCAATGCCGCAAATATTCGGCACAATTACCATTAGTGATGGTATTTCTATGGGAACGGAAGGGATGAAATATTCCCTAGTTTCCAGAGAGGTAATTGCAGACTCCATTGAAACTGTCTGTAATGGGCAAAGTATGGACGGGGTAATTGCTATCGGTGGCTGTGATAAAAATATGCCAGGAGCAATGATTGCGATCGCTCGGATGAATATACCTGCTATCTTCGTCTATGGTGGCACTATTAAACCCGGACATTATAAAGGCAAGGAGTTGACTGTTGTTAGTTCTTTCGAGGCGGTGGGTGAATACAGCGCCGGCAAAATTGATGAAGATGAACTACTAGCAGTTGAAAGCCAAGCTTGTCCAGGTGCGGGTTCCTGTGGTGGAATGTACACAGCAAATACTATGTCAAGCGCTTTTGAAGCGATGGGTATGAGCTTACCTTATTCCTCCACAATGGCAGCAGAAGATGATGAGAAAGCAGATAGTACAGAAGAATCAGCCAAAGTATTAGTAGAAGCAATTCGTCATCAACTATTACCAAGACAAATTATTACTCGTCAATCCATAGAAAATGCCATATCGGTAATTATGGCGGTGGGTGGTTCAACTAACGCCGTGTTACATTTTCTGGCGATCGCTCGTGCGGCTGGTGTAGAACTAAATTTAGATGACTTTGAAACTATCCGTGGTCGTGTACCCGTTTTATGTGATCTCAAACCCAGTGGTAGATACGTCGCCACAGACCTGCATCAAGCAGGCGGTATCCCCCAAGTGATGAAGATGTTATTGGTACATGGTTTACTCCACGGCGACTGTATCACCATCACAGGTAAAACCATTGCTGAAGTTTTAGCAGATGTCCCCGATGAACCATCACCTAGCCAAGATGTCATTCGTCCTTGGAATCACCCGATGTATGCTCAAGGTCACTTGGCGATACTCAAGGGTAATTTAGCTACTGAGGGTGCTGTTGCCAAAATTACTGGGGTGAAAAAGCCTGTAATTACTGGCCCGGCGCGAGTGTTTGAATCGGAAGAATCCTGCTTAGATGCGATTCTGGCAGGTAAAATCAAGGCTGGTGATGTGATTGTTATCCGTTACGAAGGCCCTAAAGGTGGCCCCGGTATGCGAGAAATGCTTGCACCGACTTCAGCAATTATTGGTGCAGGTTTAGGGGATGCAGTCGGGTTAATTACTGATGGCCGTTTTTCTGGTGGTACTTACGGGATGGTAGTCGGACACGTTGCGCCGGAGGCGGCGGTTGGGGGTAACATTGCTCTGGTCGAAGAAGATGATAGTATCACCATCGATGCTAATTCTCGTTTGCTACAGTTAAATATCACTGAAGAAGAACTAGCAAGCCGCCGTGCTAAATGGCAACCCCGTCCACCTCGTTATACTAAAGGCATTCTGGCTAAATATGCCAAGTTGGTTGCTTCTAGTAGCGTTGGCGCTGTTACAGACTTAGATTTGTTTAATAAGTAAACATTGATAATCTCACACCCTGAAGGTGTGGGATTATTCTGTTGTCTCTTTTCACTAAGTTTTTTACATTAGATACTTCAAACTAAAGTACCACCACAACTAGAACCACAACCAGCCGTACAGCCGTAGCAATAATTAGCAGTTTGAATTTCATCAATTACATCTAAACTGCCAAATTCGAGTAACTTTGCAACAGTCAAACTTTCCCCATCACCAGTTTTTGCTGACAAATTCATCATCTGATTAAAGTCACAATCGTATATATTGCCCAAATAATCCACAGACAATTGATTGCGACACATTAAATTTGCCACTGTTTGAGGGTTGAAATGTGATTCTAAAAACTGTAAATAACTTGTATGTAGTTTTTTCCGTTCTAAGTGAAGTTTTGTCCTGCCAACTGGTAAATTAGTAATAGTAAAAAGGTTGTTGAAGATAACATCAAATTTTTCCTGGAGAAATTTCTTGTAATCTTGTTCTAATTTAACTTGATCAGGCGTTAAGGAAAATTTTTCACTTGTAGGTAATTGGGGATTATAAACCAAGTCTAAAATTAAATTTGGATTCCGCCCATAACCAACTTGATTAAGCAATTGTAAGGCTTTAATAGAATCATCAAATACACCTGTACCTCGCATTTTATCAACATTATCTGCTAGGTAACAAGGCAAAGATGCTACCACCCTCACTTGGTGATTGGCAAAGTATTCAGGTAAGTCACCAAACCCATCAACAAAATAAATAGTTAAATTAGAGCGGACAATTACTTGCTTATGATGTTGGCGTGCAGCTTCTACTAATGGCTTAAATCCATAGTTCATCTCTGGTGCGCCGCCTGTCAAGTCAACAGTTTGAATTTGCGGGAATTTATGAATTAACTCGATTAACTGTTGACATATCTCTTTTGATAGTTCTTCGGTGCGTTTTGGCCCAGCTTCGACATGACAGTGTGTACAAGCGAGATTACAACGTTTACCTAAATTAATTTGTAAAATATTAATCTCTTGTTTCGTTAAAGGAGTATCTAATTTAGATTTGAAATTAGTGATTTTTGTATTGATAGCGATTGTCATTGATAAATACTCCTGATAAAATATAATTCTATCCTTGCAATAGTCTAAAAGTTATACCACCAATAATAGTGGCAACGGGAAGGGTCAAAATCCAAGCTAACAGAATTTGAGCAAAAATTAAATTATTAGCTTTACCTCCAATTATACCTACACCAAAAATAGAACACACACTTACCTGCGTTGTAGATATAGGTAGATTAGAAATACTTGCAATTATAACTAAAATACTCGTAATGATGTTAGCGCAAAGTCCTTGAGTCCGATTTATAGATGTAATTTTTGTACTCATGATTTCGGCAATTTTTTGAGAGTTGAGTAACCCACCAAGCCCCATAGCCATCGCTATAGTAATCATTGCCCCAGCAACAGAAAAATAATCAATAATTAGTATTAAAGAAGCAAGTTTAGCAGTATCGTTAAAGCCTCTAGTAAAACTGAATATGCCAGAACTTATATAATGTAAAACATTAATAATTATCTGATTTGTTTGCCAGTTGAAGCGATTTCTTATATAATCAATTAAAATATAAATTCCTGCGCTTAAAGGAATAGCAATGATAGAGCTTAAAAATATTGGCAAGATAAAATTAACGCCTAAAATAGCAAAGTTGACCTTAAGCCCATGAGCTACTAACGCAGCACCAAACAGCGCACCTATTATGCTCTGATATGTAGAAATAGGAAATCCGAAAATAGTAGCAATTAGTACAGTTAACCCAGATGCGATCGCCACAGCTAAATGGAACTCTGGAGCATTGGCGATCGCATCTGGTAATATACCTTTACCAGTGAATTGTGTAACTATAGTCCTGCCTAAATATGTGGCAGTCAACGAACCTGCAAAAGTCGTGAAAGTCGCCCACAAAATCGCCGTTTGATAGCTAGTTGTCCGACTACCAAACAGCGTAGCTACACCCTTAAAATTGTCATTAGCTCCATTGGCATAAGCCAGGAACAGGGTAGCAATAAATAGACTAATTAACAACATTCTCAGGAGTATAAATTAACAGCAACCACCACCGCTATAATGCCAAGTTGAATCAGTAATTATTATTTCTGTTGGCTTTATAACTGCTAGTTTAGCAGCAGTCTTATCACATACGGTTGCCGGAATGCCACGTTGTAGGATATGTCCAGCCTCATCATCAAAAAATGGCTCGAAACCAGCATAAATTGCTGTTTTTCCTGTAAAAATACAAGCGCCATCTTCAGGAATAGCCACTTTGAACGATACAGAATCAAGACTTTCTAACAGTAGAGGTGTATCTAAATTATAAGTTTGGGCATCAAGTAGGCGATAAGGACGACGGGCGCGAACTTCAATTTGACCAAAACCAGCAGCAATTATGCGGTTAGTATATTCTTCGTAGGTAAGTGCGCCCGATAAGCACATAGCGCGTAAGCGTTCATCTTGTTGCAAATGTGCAGGGACAGGACGAGTAGCAATAGGATCGCTCATTTGCAAACGTCCACCAGGCTTTAATACCCGATACGCCTCTTTTAATGCACGGGTTAAATCTTCCGGCTCAAAGATATTAAACAAGCAATTTTGCGCAACAATATCAACTGAGGCATCAGCTACAGGTATGTTAAAGGCATCGCCTTCGCGTATCTCGACAAAACTAGCTTCAAACCAAGAATTTTCTGTCACCGCCATTTCTAAGTTACGTGCTGCTGCTTCTCGCATCGCTGCCACTGGGTCAACAGCAATTACCGCACCAGGACGACGAGAAAAATAAGCAAACTGTAAGGCTTCTAAACCACCACCTACGCCAACGTATAAAACGGTAGGTTCCTTCGCCAGTTCCGTAGGATGAACTGTAGTTCCACAACCATAGTTCATTTCCTGCATAGGCAAAGGAACTTTTAGCCCTGGCAGTTGCAAGGGGGTACTTTGAACACAACAAAGTCCTACCTCTGGTGTTTGGGCAACTTCGCTGTAAAATTGTGCAGCTGTTTCTAAATAAGTCATTGCGATTGTAATGTTGCTGGTTTATGTCTGGCGTTAAGTATGTGCATCCTCAATATAGCTAAGATTGCAGTCGATTTTAATTATGAATCAATAAAATCTAGCATTTGATAAAATAAAAAAATCACCACAAAACCATATATTAGGGTAAGCAACATTCAATATCTTCATGATTTTTTAATATTAACTTATAGACTTATTTTTGATATAAATTAATAGTAAATTTTTACTAAAAATTAGGTGATTATAATATTTTATTGTTACTCAAGGTTAAATAAAGCAATAATATTTTTTATTTTATTAATTGAAAGAGAATATATTATTTAATATAAAGCTAATTCTATTCAATAAAAGCAAAATTAATCTTGTATGTTTTTACCAATTATTTCAATTTAATCATTTTTGAGGTCACGCGATCGCTCTCTGCTTCCCCTTGTTATGAACGCAAGTATGCAGAGATATACAGGCGATCGCTCTATATCAATTAAATATTTTACAAAAATGTAAATTTATTATCAGTAATATTACTTGATTTAAAATTATTGTAAATCATCGTAAACGTAATATTTACAGAATCTATAAACAAATATCTATACATTGAGTAGTTATTTAGGGCAGCATAATAGATAACTTCGTATCAGTTTGTTTTCTTCCACTAGTTTGTGAAGCAAGAAAACCTACTCATCTACCATCTTTAATCCTATACAGGCTCTATGCAGTTAAATCAGAAGCTCTATTTATACTCGGCTCTAGATAATTTCAGATTTCTCAATAAAAGTTACACCGCCAAAATTATGTCGGTGGCTTTTTTAGGTACTCACATTCCACTTTTAACCTTACTTTTTAGTTTTGTTATCTCAAATTCCTACTCTTGGGAGATGACAATTAGAGTATTAATTATTGCTTTAATTGCAACTTTAGCTGGTACAGCCGCTACCCTCTATGCACTTCATCACTTGCTTGTACCAGTCAATCTTACATCCGCCTCATTAAGAGACTATCTCAACAATAAAACCTTACCCAGCTTGCCTACAGAATTTGCTGATGAAGCAGGTACACTTATGGCAGATACATCGCAAAGTATATACAAATTAAACGAGTTGATTGACTACATCAGCAATTATGACGAACTCACAGGTTTACCTAATCGAGAGTTACTACGGGAACGTGTTAATCAAACTATTACCAAAGCCCAACACGATCAAAATATGGTAGCTGTGATGGTGTTGGGAATTGATGATTTTACAGAAATGAGTCATGTAATAGAACGTGAGCAAGCCAATTTATTATTAAGAGCAGTAGCCCAACGTTTAACAAGTTGTGTTGCTCAGACAGATATTTTAGCCCATTTGCATACAGATGAATTTGCGATCGCTCGTTTAGAAATTCCTTCCTTTGAAAGTATCGTTAAGCTATCGCAACTAGTGTTAACCACACTAAATAAACCTTTCCTCATCCAAGGAAACCAAATTCGCATCACAGCTAGTATCGGCATTACAATTAATCAACCAGAAAGTATTCTTGATTTAGACCAGTTATTGCAGCAAGCGCACATAGCCTTGTATCAAGCCAAGCAACAAGGACGCAGCCAATACCAGTTTTATTCACCAGAAATTAATGCGCAACTGCAAGAAAGATTGATTTTAGAGAATGAACTGCATGGGGCATTAGAAGGCCAAGAAATTGTAGTTTATTATCAACCCATTATTAATCTCCAGACTAGAAATATAGCAGCCGTTGAAGCGTTGGTACGTTGGCAACATCCCACCAGAGGTTTAGTATCTCCTGCTAAATTTATTCCTATTGCTGAAGCTAACGGATTAATTTTGAAAATTGGTGAATATGTATTACGAACTGCTTGTATGCAAAATCGTGCTTGGCAACTTGCAGGACTTCCACCCATGCGGATGTCAGTAAACTTATCAGCTAGACAGTTTGAACAACCAAATTTGGTAGAACTTGTCAGTCAAATCATGCAGGAAAGTCATTTACATCCATCATATTTAGAACTGGAAGTCACCGAAAGCTTCTTAATGGCAGACATTCACCACTCCACCAAAATCCTCAAACAATTACGAGAATTAGGGGTATGGCTGGCTCTAGATGACTTTGGTACAGGTTATTCTTCTCTTAACTATCTCAAACGCTTCCCTGTTAATATGCTGAAAATTGATCGGTCATTTGTCCAGGATGTAGCGTCTAACCCTGATAGTGCGGCTGTAACTGATGCCATTATTGCCTTAGCCAACAGCCTGCAATTAAAGATTACCGCCGAGGGAATAGAAACCCAAGAACAACTTAATTATCTACAAAAGCGTGGTTGTCAGGAAGGTCAAGGATATTACTTTGGTGTACCTGTTCCCGCCGAGAAAATCACAGCAGTTTTGCAACCAAAAGAGGCAATTGCCGTTTAATTTTTGACTTCAAATTCTTCCTTAAACAGTTCCCATAAACCAACTGTACCCACAAAAAAAGTATAGATGCCATATTGAATTGGCATCTTTTTTTTCGCTGGTGCATAAAAAGCAGCGATTACTCCTTCTAAGAAATGGCAAGTAACGGCAAAACGTTCAACCCAAAAAACGGGAATCAAAATACTGGGGATATTAATGTTATTACTGATAGCGTAAATATTCCCTAATTCTAAAGCGATCGCCGTGGTGATGAGAACTGTAGATATAACTTTAATAACAGAGACTAGTTTTTGCTTGATATTCATTACATTGACTGTATTTTTGCCCTATTATCTCACAATCTCCACTAGCGATCGCTCTAAAATGATTGGGACTCCTACCACAAGTTTGGAAAAGGGTATACCGATACAAGTGTTTCAAACCCTTACATCTTTACACCCAATCAGTACTTTTTTCACAAAATAAAAATAGCTAAAACTTACCCCAACCACTCAGGATTTTTGGCTGTACTGTCAAATTGACTAGTAGTTTTAAACAGTTCATACTGACCCTTGAGCGCTGCTTGGCGAGTACGATTTAGCAAAGCTCTGACTTGTTCTTGGCTCATCGGTGTAAACGTGCGTACTGCTTCAAACGCCTGATTTAAAATAGGCATACTTTCAATACCTGTAATCACCGTTGAAGTTGGCAGATTCATTGCATAATGTAGGCATTCGATAGGTTTGACAACATTGCTTTTAAGAATATTTTGATCGCCCATTGATTTCATTCCCAATACAGCAATTCCTTGTTTCACGAGTATGGGTAAAACTTGCTTTTCAAAACTACGGAAATGAGCATCCATGACATTTAAAGGCATTTGGACTGCATCAAAACGGAAGTTATTTTGATTGGCAACTTCCAACATTCTTAGATGTACTAAGGGGTCTTTATGTCCAGTAAAACCTATGTAACGAATCTTACCAGCTTTTTGGGCTTCTATGACTGCTTCCATTGCACCCCCAGGAGCAAAAATGCGGTCTGGGTCTTCCATGCGAATAACTTCATGGTGCTGCAACAAATCAAGACGGTCTGTTTGCAGGCGTTTGAGAGATTCATCAATTTGTTTTGTGGCCGCCGCTTTTGTGCGACCATCGATTTTGGTCATCAGAAAAGCTTTTTGGCGATAACCATCACGCAGGGCTTTACCCATGCGAATTTCACTACCCCCGTTATGGTAGTCCCAGCTATTATCCATGAAATTAATGCCGCGATCGAGGGCTGTACGAATTAGCCGAATACCCTCTTGCTCATCTTTTGGTCTACCAATATGATGACCGCCTAGACCAATTACAGATACTTGTTCCCCTGTGCGTCCTAGTTGTCTGTAAAACATTTCCCCTTTTTTGGTCTGGTTAGGGGTAGGTTGATTTTGTGCTAAGACTTGTTTGGCTAAACCTTGAGAGGCAAACACACCAGCCGCGCCTAGACCAGAAGCGGAAACTGCTCTTAGTAAATCTCGTCTGCTAATATCCACAAATTTATCCTTTTGGCACACTATGAGAACTTGCCTTCATAGCTTTGCATTGTAGATATTAACGGACATCTAACTGGTGAAGGAGAACAGCAGTAACGTAGAGTTAGATTATTTTACGAACTACTATTATCAGTTTTTAGAGGTTATTTATAAAGTAATAATAAAATTACTGTAGGGTGTGTTAGTCGCACATTTGGAAATGATGTTTCACGAAATGAATAACACAAGCGCCTAACGCACCGCTAAATAATACGGTGCGTTAGGCTAACGCCTTAACACACCCTACTTAAGATTTACTTTATAAATAGTCTCTTAGCGATCGCTGCTATCAATTTACAATAAAGGTGCTAGTAAACGCGATGTCCTAACAACTAAATTAAACCACAAAGGTTTTCTATCATACTCAGAAAAATCTACGCTCACAGATGCAGCCAAATCAGCTTGTAACATTTCCTCTACACTCTTAGCAAACTGAGAGTTGGCAATAAAAGCCATCACTTCAAAGTTGAGAAAGAAAGAGCGATTATCTAAGTTAACTGTTCCTACACCTGCAAAATCATGGTCTATTAAAATGATTTTTTGGTGCATGAATCCATGTTTGTAACGATATAATTTAATATTCATGGTCTTCATTTCTGTGTAATAAGAGAAAGAACACAGATAAACGAATAAATGATCAGGCCGGTTTGGGAGGATAATTCTCACATCTACACCCCGCATTGCTGCTAATTTCAAGGCTGTTAAAGTAGAATCATCCGGTACAAAATAGGGGCTAGCAATCCAAAGGCGAGTTTGTGCTTGATTGATAGCATTAACGAAAAAGAGTTTACAAGCTTTTAACTTATCTGCGGGGCCTGTAGGTAATATCAAAGCTGTAAAATCAGTCTCTTGATTAGGTTTAACTTGCCAATTAACATCCAGAACTTTCCGTGTCGCCCAATACCAATCTTGTAGGAAAGGACTTTGCAGACTTTGCACAGTCGGCCCTTGTAACATCAAATGGGTATCACGCCAAGGACTCAAACGGCGATGCTTACCCAGGTACTCATCACCTATATTCAAGCCACCGATAAAGGCAATTTCACCATCAACCACCAAAATCTTGCGATGGTTGCGGAAATTTAGCTGAAAACGATTACCTCTACCTTTGGTAGTATGAAAAGCACTCACCTGAATATTATTCTTTTGCAGAGATGAAATATAAGAGCGAGGAAGCTTACTTGAGCCAATCTCATCGTAAAGTAAATAAATTCGCACTCCTTGCTGTGCTTTAGCAATTAAAGCATCTTTGAATTGATTACCTATTTGGTCATTTGCAATAATGTAAGATTGCAGCAAAATATAACTGTTGGCAGATGCGATCGCACTCAACATTGCACCAAAAGTTTCTTGACCATTAATCAATAATTTGGCATTATTACCGGAAGTAAAAGGAATACCTGTAAAAGCTTCCGCAAGCAGTTGTAACGGTACTAATTTCGCGGAAACTGCAACCTGAAATTTAGTAATTTCGTGGTAAGTCTGGTGAACAAGCTGGTAATGTTGACGGTAAACTGAGCGCAAAGCCTCAGCATATCCGTGAAATTTTGTTCTACCTAAAATCCAATATAAAGGCAGAGCCAGCCAGGGAAAAGTTATTAAAGAAATACTCCAAGCGATCGCACCACGAGAAGAACGCACATTCATCACCGCATGAGCAGCGTGAGCAATTCCCAAACCATGAACAACAACTGTCGCTGCACTAAAAAAAGCCAGGATGCTACTGTCTACCAGCATCTTAATTACTTATATATGGTCATAAGTAAATTCTGCCAGTAAAGGTTTGTGATCGGATGAACAAATTTCATCTAATACCCTAGCACTGCTACATTTTTCTTTTAGACCTCGATAAAAAATATAGTCTAGGGGGGGTGACAAAAGGAACCGTTTAATCTTCTTACTTTCATCCGGGGCAAAATGTGCTTCTTTTAAACCCAGCCTGATGACAGTCTTTTCTAATAGTACGGCTCGTTTACGGCTCCAAGTGTTAAAGTCCCCTGCAAAAATAATCGGCCCAGTATGAGTTGATATGGCTAACTCCAATTCATGTAATTGAGCCTTAAACTTCTCTAAATCTACAAAATTAATTAGATGACTATTGATAGTTAACAGAGTTTCATGATGATGAGATAAAGAGTATTCAGTAAACAACGAAACTTTAGGAGTTTTTAACACAGGCTCATGATGTTTTGTCACGATGACTTTTTTAGCGATCGCACTAATTTTCGCCGCAGTCAAAATTCCCGAATAAGTTTGGTGGTGAGCATCAATAAAATTGGGTGCATAAGCCCAACTCATATTTTTAAACCCAACAATTTGCTCTACCGCCAAACCCATACGTACTTCTTGTAAAAATATTAAGTCTGGTTGGCATTCTCTCTGGATTTTGAAAAAATCTTGAAACCAAAATTTTTCAAAGTTATTTTTGGCAATATTCCAATTTAAAACTTTAATCGAATCACTATTTAATTCTGTTGATAGTATGTGGCTACTATCGATTGTAGATTCTGGTGGGCGAATAAATCTGTAATAAGGCAGAAATTGTTTAGCAAAAGTCACTACATTTTCTTTAATATCAGACATCATTCAACATCCTTGCATTAACACTATCCAGACATTTACACAACACATCTGCAAACAGATGTTTTAAATTGCAAAGCTTTCCAGTATAAAAACAATAGTTTCATTTATATAAGGAATCTAACCTATGACCGTCACTCAGGATACTTGGCAACACGAATACATTACTACCAACGGGGTGAAGCTGCACTATGTTACCCAAGGCACAGGCCCATTAATGCTCATGTTACATGGATTTCCTGAATGTTGGTATTCCTGGCGGCATCAAATACCCGTCTTCGCTCAACATTTCCAAGTCGTTGCAGTTGATTTGCGTGGTTACAACGACAGCGATAAACCAAAAGAACAATCAGCCTATGTTATGGATGAGTTCATCAAAGACATTGAAGGACTGATTAGAGGATTAGGACATGAAAAGTGTATTTTAGTAGGACATGATTGGGGAGGTGCGATCGCTTGGTCTTTCGCTTATGCCCATCCTAATATGGTAGAGCGGTTAATTATCCTCAACCTACCCCACCCAGCGAAATTTTCTCAAGGTCTTTTTCAGCCCCAACAATTACTACGTAGCTCGTATATATTCCTGTTTCAACTTCCCGGAATACCAGAATTACTTTTACAATCAGGAGATTATCAAATCATTCCCAAAACTATACAAGGCACAGCATTTAATAAAGATGCTTTCAATCAACAAGACCTTGATGTTTATCAAAAATCCGCCGCAAAACCCGGCGCACTTACTGCCATGCTGAACTACTATCGTAATGTTTTTTCACATTCCCTATTTAATAGAACTTGGGGAATTTTAGATGTGCCAACACTGATGATTTGGGGAGAAAACGATACTGCTTTAGGCAAAGAGCTTACTTACGGCACAGAAAATTATGTAAAAAATCTAGAAATTAAGTATATTCCCGCTTGTGGACATTGGGTACAGCAAGAAAAGCCCGAATTAGTGAATCAGTATATTCGGGAATTTCTGGTACTGTAAATCACTAAATATCAGTTTGATCGTGTACCATTTAGTAATAGGAAAATACGCAAAATTTTTCTTAATACATATATACTAAATGGTGCAATATCTTAAGAATATTTAACATAAAATTAATCCAAGTATTTATGCTCAATTACTTAAATAAAAAAAGCTAAAAACCATACCCAATAATAGTTTCAATATGGTTACAAAAAGATTTAGATATTAAAAGCAAGTGTGCTTTAAATCAACATTCTCCTGAAATTTAATGAGATAATAGAAATGTGAGGTAAAGAACGGACGCTACTTAACTAGAAAGGGGGATAATTATGAAACTCAAGCTATTAGCGGCTGTGGCCTTAGCAACTCCCCTATTTTTGGCGAACTCAGTCAACGCCGGGAATCCGCAAGACTTACAAAAACTGTTATCTACTGGGGAATGTATCGGGTGTAATCTAAAAGGCATGAACCTCAGCAGCGCTCATTTAATTGGTGCTGACCTAAGAAATGCTAACCTTTCTGGCGCTAATCTTTCTGGCGCTAACCTTGAAGGTGCAGATTTAACAAACGCCAACTTAAAAGGAGCTAACTTAACTTCAGCCTACCTAACTAACGTCAACATGAAAAAAGCCAATCTCAATGGAGTGAATTTAACTCGCGCCCATGTGATTGACTCCAACGTATATGGTGCATCAATGGAAAACCTTACCATTACTGACGCAGAAATTTATAATACTGCGATCGGCGTTGGTGGTGAAGACGCAGAAATTCCAGATTGGGATTAGGTTAAACTAAGCAAGCTGGCTTTAAAAAAATCTCATTGGGGTGGGTAGCGTAAAGTAAGAAAAGTTGGGTGTTATCACCCACCCCTACTTATTAGCAATTCAAAATTCAGAATTAAGCAGTTAGTAGGGTGCGTCAGTACGAGAAATCCTAGCGATACTAAGAAAATATTTATACTGACGCACCCTAAATTTTAGATATTTTTGATGTGGAAGTCCCTAAAAATTCAACACTAGACCCAACGTTAACCAGCATACTGGCACAAGCATTTTTCTATCCAAGAGTTAAGGCTTTTACCCTCTTTCTTTGCCTTGACAGCAATTGTTTTATGTAACTCCGGGTTAATTCTGAGCATTAGCTTACCTGAAAATGGCTTTTCAGGTTCTTCACCACGTTCTTTGCAAAATTCTAAATAATCATCAACTGAGTCGTGAAAGGCTTGCTTTAGCTCTTTTACGTTATCAGCCTGAAATGTAATCACATCTCGAATGTTGATCACTTCGCCATGAAAGATTTCAGCTTCATCATCAAACTCAACAACGGCTTCATATCCTTTATATCTCATTGTTATTTAGCTCCCCTGTGCTTATGTCTTCTTTAAACCCGGCTTCTGTCAAAAAGTGCCGCATAGACTTAACAGCACCTTTATCAGTTTCTTTTTGTGGGTGTGGTCGGTGGAAAATTGCTCTGACACTACTAAGAGCTATCCTCACTCTTGACCCCCTTCCTTCTGACACTTCCGCACCAAGCGCAATCAACAAAGACTCAATATCACTCCACAGGATATTGGCTCTAACCGGACTTTCAAAAACGTCATCTAGGGTTTTTTGATGTTTGCTGTTTAGTACCATTTTATAGTATCATTTGGTGATACTATTATCAGGGATGTTTGTTACACTTTTCTAAAAATCCATAAATTTACAGACTAGGTGAGAAATAGGATATTTATTCTCCAGTTGTATATCTTCACTTCCTCCCTGAGATATTGAGATGTTGGGAAATGTAACGTAATATTTACAACAGACTGCATACCTGACTGAAAAAAGTGACATCTCAAAAATCCTTAAACTGGGGCAATAACTTTAAAACCTCCCAACTGCAAATCCTCTTAGCCGATACCTTAACCATCTTTTGGGGAGATTGGTTAGAATTGCGTGTACGTATAGCGCAAGTAGCAGCATCAGGCTTAATATCACCACTTATATATATATTGGCGTTCGGTTTAGGACTGGGTAATTCAATAAGACCCGGTGCTGGTATTAGTGGTAATTACAATAGCTATTTAGAGTTCATGTTGCCCGGCATGGTAGCCTTATCTTCCATGACCATTAGTTTCGGTGGGACAACATTCTCAATTTGTGGAGATAGACTGTTTAGCAAAACCTTTGAAGAATTATTGCTCACCCCCATCAATCCTTTAGCAATGCACCTTGGTAAGATGCTGGCGGGAGTTGTGCGTGGTTTGATGACTTCCGGTTCCGTAATTTTAGTAGCGCTGATAATCACAAGAAACCTGAATTTTATTAATCCCTTATTTTTACTGGTACTAATTTTGAATTGTGCCGTATTTGCTGGGTTGGGTGTAATTGTCGGTTTATCAGTGCGATCGCTAGAATCAGTAGGGCTATACAACAACTTTATAATTATCCCAATGTCCTTCTTAGGTGCCACCTTCTTCGACCCCAGCACCTTACCAACCGCATTCCAAGCCGTAGTTTATCTACTCCCCCTCACCTACGCCAGTACAGGCTTACGTGCAGCCACTAACTTTCCTCTATCTCAATTCCCCTGGTACAGCATACCTGTATTATTAGTGATAGCGATCGCCCTCACCTACTGGGGTGGCTATAAATTCGCCCATCAACAAGACTAACAACCTATATATAACTTTCTCTATGTCTCCGTGCCTACCGTTAGCGTAGCGTCTCCGTTAGGAGAAGTTCTGATGCTGCGGCGGGCTGCGCCAACGGAGGAAGCCTCTCTACGTTCTCTACGAGACGCTTACGCGAACGCGGAGCGTGTCTTAGACAGACGCTACCTCGAACCGCTCAGACTTCTCTGTGTGGTTAATTAATGCAACATTTTAGCCAAGTCACACCAATACAATCTAATCTACTACAAGTAAAAACCACGTTTGTCAAAGTCACCAATCCCCAGTATGCTGATTCGCCCCGCAACACCTACTGATGTACCCGCAGTTTTACCAATGGTTGCGAAGATTTGTGCGTTACATGAATCATGGGATGTGGACAAGTACGGCTTTTTACCATATCCAGAAAAACGCTATGAAAAATGGCTGACAAGACTAACTAACCAAGAACGTAGCGTATTTTTAGTAGCCGACAACCAAGGACAACTGGTAGCTTTTATAGTGGCAACAGTTGAACAAGAAATACCCATTTATCGTACAAAAGAATTTGCCTTCATTCATGACCTTTGGGTAGAGCCAGAATACCGTAAACAAGGCATTGCCAAGCAAATCGTCCAACAAACCATCCAACGCCTTCGCCAAATAGGAGTAGAGCAAATCCGCCTAGACACAGCCGCAGCCAACGAAGCCGCCAGAAAACTATTTACATCCTGTGGTTTCCGCCTCAGCACAATGGAAATGCTGATGACAGGGAGTAGGGAGTAATGAGTAGGGAAGATGAAGAAGACTTAAGAGGGGAAAAGGTGAAAGGTGAAAGGGCAGAATGGAAATCCTTTACCCTTTACCCTTTCTTATGGACAACTGTCAACTGTCAATTGTCAATTGTCAATTGTTAACTAAACAGCCTGATAAGTAGCAGAGATTGTATCTTTAAGAGACTTCCAACGGAAAGCGCGATCGCCTCCTCTCTCAATGATTACCTTCACCTTGGGTTCCAGCTTCGGTAACTCTGTCAAAAACTCAACTTCCTGATCAGAGAGAATATGCCCTTCAATGATCCACAATACCAACCCCTTAGACTTGGGTGGCAATTGTTCTAGTTGAGAGCCAACAATTGGTGGCAGATAATATACATTACCCACTGCTGCACCATTACCAGAGCTTTTCTTCCCTAAATGGGGAGGTCTAACCCCGTGAACGCCTGTCAGATAAGCGGCGACATCACCTAATCCCCGCGCGGTAAACATAAAAGTCGTATAGCCAGCCGCACGCAACCGCCGCCGATACCGACCTTCAAAACCTCCTTCCAGAGGTACGTAAACACCTAAAGATCCAAATTTTTCCAGATCCTTAATGAAACCGTTGCCAGTGGTAATTAGTGCCATATAGTTTTTTGAGGTTTTGTCCTATCCCACTTTGATATCTCTATTATTTACCTTTAAAGGTCAGATTCAGTTAGATCAGGAAGCTTATACTTTAGATAAGCTATCCTCAATCGTGCAAAAGCCAACAGGGAACAGAACTACAATTTTTCTGTGCATCTGTGGTTAATCAATCCATCTAGAAATTTTCTAGACAACAACAAATAGATAGTATATATTATTAGATTGTGACCAAAATCGCCTATTAAGGTATCAAGCCGCGATCGCCTGAGCTAAAAAGTTTATATAGATAAACTGGCACAAAGTGATCAAAGACTGATAAACTAGAAAAGCTTTTAGGTCAAAGCAACGACTACACTCACTCCTGTAGTTTAAAAAACAAGCAACACCTTATATTAAGGTTGAATTTGTTTAAAGAAGTAGAAACTGAGTGTGACTTCAGTTAAAGGATACTGAGTGGTAAGAACTGCTTAAGTCCCCTACTAAATGGCAGTTGTCTCAAATCGGGAGACACCCTCAAGGCACTGCCGCCAGAAAAGTGCCTAAGCAATTGCTCGGACGAAAGCATTGCTGCACGAAGCGCAAAGCTGTACAAGCTTGCCCCAATACCAGAAGCTATATCTTCTTACGAAGACGCTTGTGGCTGTTCTGGTAAATAAGAGAGTGCAACTAAATACATTGACAAAATAAAGACACCGCCTGTTGTGTCCGGCAGAATTTGTGGTGGCGTAGCTACTTGCAAATTCATAAATTTCGTCCGTACCTCACCGGAGTTCACACAGTGTGTCTAGAAAACCCGATTGCTATAAAGGAGAGCCAGTACTGTGTCTGTAGGGATTCTCGGCACCAAGCTGGGCATGACCCAAATATTTGACGAAGCAGGAGTTGCAATTCCTGTAACAGTCGTCCAAGTGGGGCCATGCGTTGTTACCCAAGTTAAAACCAAACCAACCGACGGCTACGCAGCTATCCAAGTTGGCTACGGCGAAGTTAAACCCAAGGCGTTGAACAGACCCTTACTAGGTCACTTAGCCAAATCATCTGCCCCCGCATTGCGGCATTTGAAAGAGTATCACACAGATGCTTCTAGCGATTATGCGTTAGGGCAAGAAATTAAAGCAGATATTTTTAGTGCAGGTCAAATTGTAGACGTTATCGGTACTAGTATCGGTCGCGGTTTTGCAGGCAACCAAAAGCGGAACAACTTTGGACGCGGGCCAATGTCCCACGGTTCCAAAAACCATAGAGCGCCCGGTTCTATTGGTGCAGGTACAACCCCAGGTCGTGTCTATCCCGGAAAACGGATGGCAGGACGTTTAGGTGGTACTCGCGTTACTATTCGCAAACTGACCGTAGTGCGCGTTGATGCGGAGCGCAACTTGCTTTTAATTAAAGGCGCTGTTCCTGGCAAACCAGGGGCTTTATTAAATATTGTACCTGCTAAAAAAGTTGGTAAGTAGTCACAAGTCAATAATCAACCGTTACTGACAACTGGCAACTAAACAACTGATAAAGGACAAAACAATGGTAGAGAGTGTAGTAAAAAATTGGCAAGGGGAGCAAGTCGGACAGAAAACGTTCGAGTTGCGTGTTGCCAAAGAAGAAACGGCAGTACATATCGTACACCGCGCCCTAGTAAGACAACAACACAACGCCCGTCAAGGAACAGCCAGCACCAAAACCCGTGCGGAAGTCCGAGGCGGTGGTCGTAAACCCTGGCGGCAAAAAGGAACCGGACGCGCCCGTGCAGGTTCTATCCGTTCACCCTTATGGCGTGGTGGTGGTGTAATCTTTGGACCCAAACCCAGAGAGTTCAACTTAAAAATGAACCGCAAAGAGCGGCGTTTAGCACTGCGAACAGCATTTGTGAGCCGTGCAGACGATTTGATTGTAGTAGAAGAATTTAGCAACGAGCTATCCCGTCCCAAGACCAAAGATTTAGTCGCCGCACTAACTCGTTGGGGTGTAGAACCGGAAAGCAAGGCACTATTAATCTTGAGCGAATTTCCTGAAAACGTATATTTGTCAGCTCGCAACATTGAGAACTTGAAACTCATTGCTGCTGATCAACTCAACGTTTATGATTTGCTGCACGCTGACAAAATCGTTGTCACCACCTCAGCCTTAGAAAAAATTCAGGAGGTCTACAATGGTTAAGTTTGACCCCCGCAACCTGCCCGATTTGATTCGTCGCCCCATCTTGACAGAAAAAGCGACCATCTTAATGGAGCAGAACAAATACACATTTGAAGTGACTCCTAAAGCAACAAAGCCACAAATTAGATCGGCAATTGAAGACTTATTTGAAGTTAAAGTTGTCAAAGTCAATACAGCATTGCCACCACGTAGAAAAAAACGTGTAGGTAAATTTATTGGCTTTAAGCCCCAATATAAAAAAGCGATCGTCACTATCGCATCTGGGGATGTAGAGAAAATCAGACAAGTTCTATTCCCAGAGGTATAAACTATCATGGGTACTCGTTCTTATCGCCCTTATACCCCCAGTACACGCCAGGTTACAATTTCTGACTTCGCGGAAATTACCAAAACCGAGCCAGAAAAGTCACTGACGGTATATAAACATCGGGCAAAAGGTCGTAACAACCAAGGCCGCATCACCAGCCGTCGCCGTGGTGGTGGACACAAAAGACTTTATCGGATCATCGACTTCAAGCGCGATAAACGCGGTATTCCCGCTACCGTCATAGCCATTGAGTACGATCCCAACCGGAACGCGCGGATTGCCTTAGTTTCCTACGAAGATGGGGAAAAACGGTATATCCTGCATCCCAATAACATGAAAGTTGGGACAACAATCATGGCCGGGCCAGAATCACCAATTGAAGACGGAAATGCTTTACCCTTGGCGAACATTCCCTTGGGTACAAGCGTTCACAACGTCGAGTTAAAAGCAGGTAAGGGCGGTCAAATCGTTCGCTCTGCTGGTGCTACCGCTCAAGTTGTGGCGAAAGAAGGTAATTACGTTACCCTCAAGCTACCTTCTGGTGAAGTCCGCTTAATTCGTCGTGAATGTTACGCCACCATTGGCCAAGTAGGTAACACCGACGCAAGAAACTTGAGCGCTGGTAAAGCTGGTAGAAATCGCTGGAAAGGTCGCCGTCCCAAAGTTAGAGGTAGCGTCATGAACCCAGTAGACCACCCACATGGAGGTGGTGAGGGTAGAGCGCCTATCGGTAGATCCGGCCCTGTTACTCCTTGGGGTAAACCAACCTTGGGTGCGAAAACACGTAAACCCAAGAAAGCCAGCAGCAAGTTGATTGTACGCCGTCGTCGTAAATCTTCTAAACGCGGTCGTGGTGGTCGTGAATCATAGAATTTTAGATTTTAAATTTTAGATTTTAGATTGGGTGTACTTCCAACGATCCAAAATCTAAAATTACTAAATCCAAAATCTAAAATTACTAAATCCAAAATCTAAAATCCAAAATCCAAAATTACATTATGGGTCGTTCTCTTAAAAAAGGGCCTTTTGTAGCCGATCATTTACTAAGCAAAATTGAAAAGCTCAACGATAGAAATGAAAAGCAAGTAATTAAAACTTGGTCTAGAGCTTCCACAATTCTGCCACTAATGGTAGGTCATACTATCGCCGTTCACAACGGCCGCCAACACGTTCCAGTATTTATCAGCGACCAAATGGTAGGTCACAAGTTGGGAGAATTTGCTCCTACACGTACCTACAGAGGTCATGGTAAGTCTGATAAAAAATCAGGTAGGTAGTCGTTAGTCATTAGTCATTAGTCATTAGTTGCAAGACAAATGACAGATGACAAATGACAAATGACAAAATTGGAGAAAATTATGGCTACTGATACTACTGAAGTAAAAGCGATCGCCCGTTTTATCAGAATGTCTCCCTTTAAAGTGCGTCGTGTACTCGACCAAATCCGGGGACGTTCCTATCGGGAAGCGCTAATTATCCTAGAATTTATGCCCTATCGAGCCACTGAGCCAGTGTTAACACTGCTGCGGAGTGCTGCTGCTAACGCCGAACATAATGCAGGCTTAGACCGCACAGAGTTAGTAATTACCCAGGCTTATGCTGACCAAGGCCCAGTGTTGAAACGCTTCCAACCTAGAGCGCAAGGTAGAGCTTACCAAATTCGCAAGCCGACGTGTCATATCACCTTGGCTGTGGCTGCTAACGCCAACGCTAAATAAGTTCTAGACACAAAAAATTGCCTTAAAGTCAGAAATTTTAGAGGAAGCATTTGTGGGACAAAAAATTCATCCAGTTGGCTTTCGCCTGGGAATTACCCAAGAACACCAATCGCGTTGGTTTGCCGAACCTAGCCGCTATCCAGAACTTCTACAAGAAGACCACAAACTGCGTCAATATATAGAACAAAAACTGGGTAGACTCGCACAAAATAACGCTGGTATTTCCGAAGTACGGATTGAGCGTAAAGCCGACCAAATCGATTTAGAAGTACGCACAGCTCGCCCTGGTGTAGTTGTAGGTCGCGGTGGACAAGGTATTGAAGCCTTGCGTACCGGACTACAAACACTCTTAGGTGGAAATCGCCAAATTCGCATCAACGTAGTCGAAGTACAACGAGTTGATGCTGATGCTTACCTAATTGCCGAATTTATTGCTCAACAGTTGGAACGTCGTGTTTCCTTCCGTCGCGTAGTGCGCCAAGCAATTCAACGCGCTCAAAAAGCCGGCATTCAAGGTATCAAAGTTCAAGTTAGCGGTCGCCTCAACGGTGCAGAAATTGCCCGGACAGAGTGGACAAGAGAAGGTAGAGTTCCTCTACACACCCTCCGCGCTGACATTGACTACTCATACTGCACAGCCAAAACCGTTTACGGTATTCTCGGCATTAAAGTTTGGGTATTTAAAGGCGAAATCATCCCCGGACAAGAAGTTGCTGCACCGCAACCCTCATCCCGCGAACGCGATCGCGAACCCCGTCGTCGTCAACAACAACGCCGCCGCCAGCAGTTTGAAGACCGCTCTAATGAAGGATAGTCATTAGTCCACAGTCCACAGTCCATAGTCCAAATTGTTTGACTATTGACCAATGACCAATGACCAATGACCAATGACCAATGACCAATGACAAACCATGTTAAGTCCAAGAAGAACTAAATTCCGCAAACAACAGCGCGGGCGGATGACAGGGTTAGCCCATCGGGGTAGTACCCTGAACTTTGGAGATTTCGCACTCCAAGCCCAAGAACCAGCTTGGATCACCTCTCGGCAAATTGAAGCTTCCCGTCGGGCGATGACTCGTTACATCCGCCGGGGTGGAAAAATCTGGATTCGTATTTTCCCAGATAAGCCTGTTACCATGCGTCCTGCGGAAACCCGGATGGGTTCCGGTAAAGGTAATCCAGAATTTTGGGTAGCAGTAGTTAAACCAGGCCGGATTTTATTTGAAATCGCTGGCGTTTCTGAAGAAATTGCTCGTGAAGCGATGCGTCTAGCGGCTTTTAAGCTACCCATCAAAACCAAGTTTATTGTGCGTCCTCAAATAGAGGAACAGGAACAGGAACAGGAATAGGTTATGCCACTTCCCAAAATTTCAGAAGCTAGAGAACTAAGCGACGAACAACTGACTGCGGAAATTACAGCAGTAAAAAAACAACTGTTTCAGTTGCGCTTACAAAAAGCCACCAGACAACTAGAAAAGCCTCACCAGTTCCGCCATGCTCGCCATCGTCTAGCCCAACTATTAACAGTAGAAGGAGAACGGAAACGGGCAGCAGCATCTCAAGCGACTCAAGAATAAAAGTAGGAGATTATGGCAATCAAAGAACGAGTCGGCTTGGTAGTGAGCGATAAAATGCAGAAAACTGTGGTAGTTGCCATAGAAAACCGCGCTCCCCACCCCAAGTACGGCAAGATTGTAGTTAAAACCCGCCGCTATAAAGCACACGACGAAGAAAACAAATGTAAAGTGGGCGATCGCGTGCGGATTAAAGAAACCAGACCCTTGAGTAAAACCAAGCGCTGGGAAGTTGCAGAAATTCTCAACACCAAGGCTTAGTTGTTATAAAAATAACAACTTTATAAGGGAGACCAATTGTGATTCAACCCCAAACCTATCTCAATGTCGCTGATAATAGCGGCGCTCGTAAATTGATGTGTATCCGTGTCTTAGGTGCGGGTAACAGTCGTTACGGGTTCATTGGCGACAAAATTATCGCTGTCGTCAAAGATGCTACACCCAACATGGCTGTAAAAAAATCCGATGTTGTGGAAGCGGTAATTGTCCGCACCCGCCATCACATCCGCCGCGATAGCGGTATGACCATTCGCTTTGACGATAACGCAGCCGTGATTATCAACAAAGATGGTAATCCCAGAGGTACACGGGTATTTGGCCCAGTAGCACGGGAATTACGCGACAAAAACTTTACCAAAATCGTTTCTCTTGCGCCGGAGGTGCTGTAATGGCTTTCAAGAAGCAAACAACACCCACATTTCATAAAATGCACGTCAAAACTGGCGACACAGTGCAAATAATTGCTGGCAAAGACAAAGGCAAAATTGGTGAAGTGATTAAAGCACTGCCCCAACTGAGCAAAGTTATTGTTAAAGGTGTCAACATTAAGACTAAGCACGTAAAACCCCAACAAGAAGGGGAATCGGGCAGAATTGTGACTCAGGAAGCACCTATTCACAGTTCCAACGTCATGCTTTATTCCACAAAGCAAAACGTCGCTAGTCGTGTCTGCTACACTTTCACCGCCGAAGGTAAGAAAGTAAGAAAACTCAAGAAAACTGGCGAAATTCTCGATAGCTAGGGAATAAACCACCTTGAGATTTTAGATACGTAATTAAATTGACCATCTAAAATCAAAATTAAATCCCTGACCAAGACCAGGGAGAAGGACAAAAAACTATGGCGACACCAAGACTCAAAACCATATATAACGAGACAATCGTTCCCAAACTCACCCAACAGTTTCAATACACTAACGTACATCAAGTACCCAAGTTGGTGAAAATTACTGTTAACCGAGGTTTGGGCGAAGCGGCTCAAAATGCTAAAGCCTTAGAAGCATCCTTAACCGAGATTGCTAATATTACTGGTCAAAAGCCAGTAGTTACCAGAGCGAAAAAGGCGATCGCAGGCTTTAAAATTCGTCAGGGTATGCCTGTAGGTATCATGGTGACACTGCGCGGCGAAAGGATGTATTCCTTTTTCGACCGCCTGATTAGCCTATCACTACCTAGAATTAGAGACTTCCGTGGTATCAGCCCCAAAAGCTTCGACGGTCGCGGTAACTATACTCTAGGCGTAAGAGAACAGTTAATCTTTCCAGAAATCGAATACGACAGCATCGATCAAATCCGTGGTCTTGATATTTCCATCATCACCACAGCGAAAAACGACGAAGAGGGCCGCGCCTTACTCAAAGAATTTGGAATGCCCTTTCGCGATCAATAAGTTCATCTAAAGAGGGAACGATGGCGGCTAACGACACAATTGCAGATATGCTAACGCGCATCCGCAATGCTAACATGGCAAGGCATCAAACAACACTAGTGCCAGCCACAAAAATGACACGTAACATTGCTAGAGTGTTACAAGAAGAAGGCTTTATCTCGGAATTTTCTGAAGACGGAGATGGCGTAAAACGTAACCTAGTAATTTCTTTGAAATACAAGGGTAGAAATCGTCAACCACTCATTACCGCTCTCAAGCGCGTCAGTAAGCCCGGTTTGCGTGTTTACTCCAACAGAAAAGAATTACCAAGAGTATTAGGTGGTATTGGTATCGCCATCATTTCTACATCCAGTGGTATCATGACCGACCGCGAAGCGCGTCGTCAAAACGTGGGTGGTGAAATACTTTGCTACGTATGGTAGTTATTTGGTCATTAGTCATTAGTCATTAGTCATTAGTCATTAGGACAACTGACAACTGACAATTGACAATTGACAACTGACAAAGGATAAAAAATCATGTCTCGTATTGGTAAACGTCCAATTACTGTACCCGCCAAAGTGCAAGTCACCATCGACGGCACGAAAGTAGCGGTGAAAGGCCCCAAGGGCGAACTCTCAAGAAACCTGCCCCCTAACGTCACAGTTACCCAAGAAGGGGATACTTTACAAGTCACCCGTCGGGATGAAACTCGTACTTCCAGACAACTCCACGGTTTAAGCCGCACTCTAGTTGCCAACATGGTAGAGGGAGTTTCCCAAGGTTTTCAACGTCGTTTGGAAATCCAAGGTGTAGGTTATCGGGCAGCAGTTCAAGGTCGTAACCTAGTTCTCAACATGGGTTATAGCCATCAAGTCCAAATTGAACCACCAGATGGGATTCAGTTTGCTGTAGAAAACAATACCAACGTTATAGTCAGTGGCTATGACAAAGAAATTGTTGGTAACACAGCAGCAAAAGTTCGTGCCGTTCGTCCACCAGAACCTTACAAGGGTAAAGGTATCCGCTATGCGGGTGAGGTGGTCAGACGTAAAGCTGGTAAGACTGGTAAGGGTGGTAAGAAGTAAACATGAAACTTACTCGTAGAGAATCAAAAAATCGTCGTCACAGACGCATTCGTGGTAAAGTTCAAGGTTCTCCAGAACGTCCACGGTTGGCTGTATTTCGCTCTAATGAGCATATTTACGCTCAAGTAATCGATGATACACAACATCACACACTGGTAGCAGCATCAACTGTAGAACCAGAAGTGAAATCAAGTTTGACATCGGGCGGTAACTGTACAGCATCAGCCCAAATTGGTAAATTGATCGCCCAGCGATCGCTGGAAAAAGGCATTACCAAAGTTGTATTTGATCGCGGTGGTAACTTATACCACGGTCGTATTAAAGCACTAGCCGAAGCAGCCCGCGAAGCTGGTTTAGATTTCTAAACTGTCAAAAGTCAAAAGTCAAAAGTGATTGACTATTGACTATTGACTGTTGACTATTGACTAAATAGAGAGCATAAATTATGGCAACAGGTCGTCGTAAAGCTAACCGCGCAAAAAAAGAAGAAACCAACTGGCAAGAGCGGGTAATCCAAATCCGACGGGTGAGCAAGGTAGTTAAAGGTGGTAAAAAACTCAGCTTCCGTGCGATCGTTGTTGTTGGTAACGAACGCGGTCAAGTAGGAGTAGGGGTAGGTAAAGCATCTGATGTAATTGGTGCGGTAAAAAAAGGTGTAGCCGACGGCAAAAAACACCTAATTGATATCCCCATCACCAAATCTAACTCTATCCCTCACCCCATTGATGGTGTAGGTGGCGGTGCTAAAGTTATGATGCGTCCAGCCGCTCCTGGTACTGGTGTAATTGCTGGTGGTGCTGTTCGTACAGTATTGGAATTAGCTGGTGTGCGTAACGTACTTGCCAAGCAACTCGGTTCTAATAACCCACTCAACAACGCTAGAGCAGCAGTTAACGCTCTATCTACACTGCGTACCTTTGCTGAAGTCGCTGAAGACAGAGGCATTGCGATCGAAAAACTCTATATCTAAGTAGTCATTTGTCCGATGTGAAAATGACAACACTTCTCCTTCGGAGACGCTGCGCGAACGGCAAGCTCAGTGCAACGCTAACAACTGACAACCAACAAATTTCGATTATGAGACTCAACGATCTTAAGCCCCAAAAAGGCTCAAAAAAACGCCGCCGCCGTGTAGGTAGAGGTATTGCTGCTGGACAAGGCGCTAGCGCTGGTCTAGGTATGAGAGGTCAAAAATCTCGTTCTGGTAGCAGCACTAGACCCGGTTTTGAAGGTGGTCAGCAGCCATTGTACCGCCGGATACCTAAACTGAAGGGTTTCCCTTTAGTTAATCGGAAAATTTACACTACGATTAATGTAGAGAAGTTAGCGTCACTTCCTGCAAATACAGAAGTAACTTTGGAGTCCTTAAGAGAAGCAGGTATTTTAACTGCTGCTAAAGGCCCAT
Organism: Nostoc sp. MS1; assembly: GCF_019976755.1. NCBI lineage: Bacteria > Bacillati > Cyanobacteriota > Cyanophyceae > Nostocales > Nostocaceae > Nostoc > Nostoc sp. MS1. The sequence goes on along the minus strand of NZ_AP023441.1, from coordinate 1,631,610 downwards.
TGAAAGTTTTGGGTAATGGGGAATTAGGCGTAGCACTCAACGTCAAAGCGGCAGCTTTCACAGGCCAAGCTCGTAGCAAAATTGAGGCGGCTGGCGGGAGTTGTGAAGTTTTAGGGTGAAGCCTAACAGCGCACTTGTAAGCTAGCTAACTCGCTTCCAGCGCCAGCTTAACGATAAAGGTAGCACTCTATGATCAGTCGAGATAAAGCCCCAACGGCTCAAGAAACTTTTATGCAGATGGCACAAGCAGCCGGACTGAGAGGTAGGCTGCTTGTAACTGTCGGTATTTTAATTTTGGTTCGCCTGGGTATTTATTTACCAGTCCCAGGAATTGATAGACCTAGATTCGCCGAAGCCATTTCGGGCAATAATTCCATATTTGGTTTATTGGATATATTCTCCGGGCGGGGACTTTCTACTTTAGGGGTCTTTGCTTTAGGGATTCTGCCCTTTATTAATGCGTCCATTATCATTCAATTGCTGACGGCAGCAATACCATCTTTAGAAAATTTACAGAAAAATGAAGGCGAAGCTGGTCGCCGGAAAATTTCCCAAATTACTCGTTATGTAACTGTAGGTTGGGCGATTGTCCAAAGTACAGCTTTCTCGGCTTTATTTCTGCAACAATTTGCCTTACAGCCAGGGCCAATATTTGTAGCGGAAACTGCGATCGCCCTCACGGCTGGTTCTATGTTCGTCATGTGGGCATCGGAACTGATCACGGAACGCGGTATTGGTAACGGCGCATCTTTGTTGATTTTTGTCAACATTGTTGCTTCTTTACCGAAATCTTTGGGTGACACCATCGACTTAGTACAGATTGGCGGTAGAGAAATTGTTGGTCGCGTAATTGTACTAGTGTTAGTCTTCCTAGCCACAATTGTCGGTATCGTCTTCGTTCAAGAAGGTATTCGCCGCATCCCCATCATTTCCGCTCGTCGTCAAGTTGGTCGTCGGGTGTTAGCGGAACAACGCAGCTACTTACCCTTACGCCTCATCTCCGGCGGTGTGATGCCAATCATTTTTGCCGCAGCCATCCTTAGCTTGCCGCTTTTGATTGCTAACTTTACCAAAAATCCAGAGTTGGCGAACATTGTCAACACCTACCTCAGTCCTGGTGGTTCTGGTTCTTGGGTGTACGCTTTGGTGTACTTAATTTCCATCGTTTTCTTTAGCTACTTCTACTCGTCTTTAATTGTTAACCCTGTGGATGTGGCTCAGAACTTGAAAAAAATGGGTTCTAGTATTCCAGGTATTCGTCCAGGGAAAGCGACTAGCGAATATATTGAGCGAGTAATTAACCGACTAACTTTCTTGGGTGCAATCTTCTTGGGCTTGGTTGCAATTATCCCCACTGCTGTAGAAAGAGCCTTGGGAGTACCAACATTTAAGGGATTAGGTGCAACATCTTTACTAATTCTCGTTGGTGTGGCGATTGAAACAGCAAAACAAGTCCAAACTTACGTTATTTCTCAGCGTTATGAAGGAATGGTGAAACAATAGTGACGCGACTAATCTTCTTGGGGCCGCCTGGTGCAGGTAAAGGAACACAAGCTCAAATTCTGGCACAGCATCTAAATATTCCGCATATTTCTACTGGCGATATTTTGCGCCAAGCCATGAAAGAGCAAACTCCTTTGGGAGTCAAAGCTCAAGGCTATGTAAATAGTGGTGAGTTGGTTCCTGACCAATTAGTGCAAGACTTGGTAGAGGAACGCCTTGATCAAGCAGATGCTAAATCTGGTTGGATATTAGATGGTTTTCCTCGCAAAGTCACACAAGCGGCTTTTCTGGAAGAATTGCTAGAAAAAACTGGTCAAGGTGGCGAAAGGGTAGTCAATTTAGACGCGCCAGATGATGTTGTAGTCACACGTTTATTATCCAGAGGACGGAAGGACGATACTGAAGAAGTAATTCGTCGTCGCTTGGAAATTTACCGTAACGACACCGCACCTTTGATTGATTATTACAGCGATCGCCAAAAACTACTAACCATCAACGGCGACCAATCCCAAGAAGAAGTCACTCACGAATTGAAACAAACTTTAGCTTCATAACTGAGGTGTGGGGCGTAGCGCCCTAACTACTCCCCATTCCCTGCTCAAGTCAAGATGTTGTCAAATTTAGCTAAGATATATTAATAAACGGTTGATATATTTCTTAAAATATGTTCTCTTGCAGATGAGTGCTGCATCCGAACAAAAAATTGTTGAATTGAGGAAAAAACTTGTCTAAACAAGATTTGATCGAAATGGAAGGCACTGTTACTGAGTCATTGCCTAACGCCATGTTTCGCGTTGACTTAGATAACGGCTTCAACGTTCTGGCACACATCTCTGGTAAGATTCGCCGTAACTACATCAAAATTTTGCCTGGCGATCGCGTCAAAGTAGAACTGACCCCCTACGACCTCACAAAAGGAAGAATTACTTACCGATTGCGTAAGAAGTAGATATATGTAAGGAAGTCTACCATAAAACAAATTATTTGGGTGTTACCCATTCACTTAATTGCATAAAAATTCCTAGAAATGCTATAATCTAACATTTGGAGTCAATTTTTAAAGGCATGAAAGTTAGAGCCTCGGTCAAAAAGATTTGTGAAAAGTGTAACGTGATCCGCCGTCGTGGGCGCGTTATGGTGATTTGTGAGAATCCCAAGCACAAGCAACGTCAAGGATAATATTTCCGTGGGCGTTGAGAATAAAGCAAACCCATATCACCAGCCAAAATACTGACGCGGTTGACCGCGTTGTGTTTTTCCATCAGACACTGCGAAAACAATAGGGAGTATTAATCGTGGCACGTATTGCCGGAGTAGACCTTCCACGCGATAAGCGCGTAGAAATTGGTCTAACCTATATCTACGGAATTGGGCTATCAAGGTCACAAGAAATCCTGGCGGCTACAGGGGTTAACCCAGATACCCGCGTTAAAGACCTCAGCGATGCCGACGTAGCAGCCCTTAGAGGTGAAGTCGAAAGCAACTATCAAGTTGAAGGTGACTTGCGGCGCTTGGAAGCAATGAACATCAAGCGCTTGGTAGACATTGGTACATACAGAGGCCGTCGTCATCGGATGGGCTTACCAGTAAGAGGACAAAGAACTCGTACTAATGCTAGAACCCGTCGTGGAAGACGGCAGACAGTCGCCGGTAAGAAGAAGGCTCCTGGTAAGTAAGATTTTTTTGCTTGCTATCAATAGCAAGTTTTACCTTAGATTAACTGAAATAATATGGCAAGACAACCAACAAAAAAATCTGGGAGTAAGAAGCAGAAACGGAACGTTCCTAACGGAATGGCTTACATCCAATCTACTTTCAACAATAGCATTGTCACCATTACCGATCAAAACGGCGATGTAATTTCCTGGGCTAGTGCTGGTTCTAGCGGTTTTAAAGGTGCTAAAAAAGGAACTCCCTTCGCAGCGCAAACCGCAGCTGAAAGTGCAGCTAGACGCGCAATAGACCAAGGAATGCGCCAAATTGAAGTTATGGTTAGCGGCCCAGGTGCAGGTAGAGAGACTGCGATTCGGGCATTGCAAGGTGCAGGGTTAGAAATTACCCTCATCCGCGACATTACCCCCATTCCTCACAATGGTTGCCGTCCACCCAAGCGCCGCCGCGTATAGGTCAAAACTTCCTAGCAATTAGAGTAACAGAACTTCCGACGGCTGGGACGACAATAAGCGTGTCAGCTCTTCCATCAGGGAGGGCTGAGATAAACCAAATCACCCCAAATATAATCAATACCCGTAAGCTAAGTTAGCAAGTCAAACTGTATCGCCACAAGATGATGGCAGTTTGATACTCCTAAATGAGCTTTGGACAATAAAGTAAATTCGAGAGGCAAATAAGTTTGCCTGCTAGCAGCACCTTAAATAAGGGAGGCTACTCCGTGGCGCAATTTCAAATTGAATGTGTAGAGTCTAATACAGAGGAAAGTCGGAATCATTACAGTAAATTTATTCTAGAACCTCTAGAGCGTGGTCAAGGAACAACAGTCGGCAATGCGTTGCGGCGAGTTTTACTTTCCAACCTAGAGGGAACAGCAGTTACAGCAGTAAGAATTGCGGGTGTTTCTCACGAGTTTGCTACAGTTCCGGGTGTACGGGAAGATGTATTAGAAATCATCATGCGGATGAAAGAAGTCATCCTCAAGAGTTACTCTTCTCAAGCCCAGATTGGCAGATTGTTAGTTACCGGGCCAGCAACCATTACGGCATCACATTTTGATTTGCCTAGTGAAGTTGAAGTTATCGACCCCACCCAGTATGTAGCTACTATTGCAGAGGGCGGCAAACTGGAAATGGAATTTCGCATTGAGCGAGGCAAAGGATATCGCACCGTTGAAAGAGGGCGTGAAGAAGCTACTTCTTTAGACTTTCTGCAAATCGATTCGATATTTATGCCAGTGCGGAAAGTTAACTACAGCGTCGAGGAAGTACGTGCAGATGGTGCAATTCCTAGAGATAGACTACTCCTGGAAGTTTGGACAAATGGTAGCATCTCTCCACAAGAAGCACTATCATCGGCAGCTGGCATTTTAGTAGAGTTGTTCAATCCGTTGAAAGACATCTCACTAGAACCAACGGATACAAATTCCGATATTCCAGACGACCCAACTGCCCAAATTCCCATCGAAGAATTGCAGCTTTCTGTCCGCGCTTACAACTGTCTCAAACGGGCGCAGGTCAACTCTGTAGCTGACTTGTTAGATTACACCCAAGAAGACTTGTTAGAAATTAAAAACTTCGGTCAGAAGTCAGCAGAAGAAGTTGTTGAAGCCTTACAGCGACGCTTGGGGATTACTTTACCTCAAGAAAGAAGTGGCAAACACGGCTAATTTAAACCTTTTAAAGTTCACCTTAGTATTATGCGTCACCGGAATCGAGTCAAAAAACTAGGTAAACCAGCAGATCAACGCCGCGCTCTGTTACGTGCGTTGACAACTGAGCTAGTCCGTCACGGTCGGATTACCACTACTTTGGTTCGAGCAAAAGTAGTGCGAAGCGAAGTAGATAAAATTATCACCCTGGCAAAAGATGGCTCTTTATCAGCCCGTCGCCAAGCATTGGGTTATATCTACGACAAGCAGCTAGTTCATGCACTGTTTGAGCAAGTTCCCTCTCGCTATGGTAATCGTCAAGGCGGATACACCCGCATTCTCCATACCGTACCTCGTCGTGGGGACAATGCGGAGATGGCGATTATTGAGTTGGTGTAGAGAAGGCAAAGAATTTTAGATTTTAGATTTTGGATTTTAGATTGAAAAATTTAAAATTGAAAATCGCAAATCCAAAATTTCAGCATAACTCAGCACTCAAATTATGTTAGATAGTCACCAGCCTACAGAAATTCAGCGAGTCGCCTTGGTAATTCAATACCTTGGCACTCATTTTCATGGCTGGCAACGACAAAAACATCATCGCTCAGTACAGGAAGAAATTGAAACTGCGATCGCTAAAATTATTGGGCATCATGTCACACTACATGGTGCAGGGCGTACAGATAGCGGCGTTCATGCTGCTGCTCAAGTAGCCCATTTTGACGCAACAGGTTCAATTCCCCCCCACAAGTGGGCATCGGTACTTAATAGCTATCTGCCCAAGGATATATTAATCAAGGCTTCAGCAGGTGTAGATAACCGTTGGCACGCTCGCTTTAGTGCAGCTTACAGGCGGTATCGCTATACAATTTATACTGAAGATTGGCCGAACTTGTTCGTTACCCCCTTCAGTTGGCATTATTATTATGCTCCCCTGGATGAAACTCTGATGCAGGCTGCCCTTACACCCCTATTAGGAAAGCATCACTTAGCCGCATTTCACCGTGCTGGGTCAAAGCGATCGCATTCCTGGGTAGAAGTGCAAGCAGTAGAGTGCGATCGTAGTGGGCCGTTTATCCATATTGAAATTCAGGCAAATGGATTTTTATATGGCATGGTGCGACTGTTGGTAGGAATGTTAGTACAGGTAGGTTCTGGACAAAGAACTCTGGCTAATTTCACCGAACTCTGGAAAGAACAACGCCGGGAAGAAGTAAAACACGCCGCACCGTCACAAGGTTTATGCTTGTTACGAGTCGGCTATCCAGATTTTCCCTTTACCCCTGACGTTTGGTATGACACCATGCCAAAGTTAGTTTTTAGTCAAGAGTCATTAGTTATTAGTCAACAGTCAACAGTCAACAGTCATTAGTCAAATACTATGGACTATGGACTATGGACTATGGACTATGGACTATGGACTCAAAAAAAATGACCAAGGACAAATAAAAATGAGTAAAACTTACTTACCCTCTCAAGATACCCTTGAGCGTGATTGGTACGTAGTAGATGCTACGGACAAACGCTTGGGTCGCCTCGCCAGCGAAATTGCCATGATTTTAAGAGGCAAAAATAAGGCTCACTATACCCCACACCTCGATACAGGTGACTTCGTTATTGTTGTTAACGCTGAAAAAGTAGCAGTTACAGGCAAGAAACGTACTCAAAAACTCTATCGCCGTCACTCTGGTCGTCCTGGTGGGATGAAGACAGAAACCTTTGCCAAGCTGCAACAGCGCTTACCAGAAAGAATTTTGGAACATGCTGTAAAAGGTATGTTACCTAAAAATAGCTTGGGTAAGCAGTTGTTCACCAAACTGAAAGTGTACGCTGGGCCTACTCATCCCCACGAAGCCCAAAAGCCTAAAGAACTTAACATTAATACAATTCCTGGAGCAGAAGATTAATGACAGTAGCAGAAGCAAATAGCGGTCGCGCCGTATACTGGGGTACAGGTCGCCGTAAGTCCGCAGTAGCACGGGTGCGCTTGGTTCCCGGTACTGGTCAGTTGACTGTAAATGGCAAGCCTGGAGAGTTGTATTTCCAGTTCAATGCCAATTATTTAGGTGTGATCAAAGCACCTTTAGAAACTCTTGGGCTAGAAAACGAATACGACATTTTAGTCAAAGCAGAAGGCGGCGGTCTAACTGGACAAGCTGACTCTGTGCGCTTGGGTGTTGCTCGTGCTTTATGCCAACTAGACCCAGAAAATCGCCCACCTTTAAAAACCGAAGGTTACTTAACCCGCGATCCTAGAGCTAAGGAACGGAAAAAGTACGGTTTGCACAAAGCCCGGAAAGCTCCTCAATACTCCAAACGATAAGATATTGGGGATTGCGCGTATGGTAGAGTTCCGAGTGCTGAATGGTTCAGCACTTATGACTCAGCACTAAATACTCGCTCTAACCCCTAAAAAGTTATAATTTATATAGATTCACCACAAAAGGAACAATGGCTAAACCTGATATTCATCCCAAGTGGTATCCAGACGCAAAAGTGTACTGCAACGGTCAAGTTGTAATGACTGTTGGTTCTACCAAACCAGAGTTACACGTAGACGTATGGTCTGGCAACCACCCTTTTTACACTGGTACTCAGAAGATTATTGATACTGAGGGTCGAGTAGAACGCTTCTTGCGTAAGTACGGTATGAGCAGCACTCAGAGTTCTGGCGAACAAAAGAAAAAGTAGCGGTTTGGCTCTGCTGTTAACGACGACCCTGCGTTTGCTGGGTCGATTGTCATTTTTTGCCGAGCCAACTTGTTATTTTTTTAAGGAGCGTCGCATTCGTTATGGCTGAATCATACCTGCTGGAGAAACTAAAATCCGTTGAACAAACATTCAATGAATTAACTCGCCGTCTGGCTGACCCTGATACGGCTAATAATCCTGATGAGTATCAAAAAATTGCTAAGTCTCGTTCTTCTTTGGAAGAAGTGGTAGAGGCTTACGATACTTGGAAAATTGCCCAGGAAGAATTAGTTGGGGCGCGTCAGGTACTCAAAGAATCAAGCAGTGATCCAGAGTTGCAAGAAATGGCAGCTTTGGAGGTAAAGGAATTAGAAGAAAAAATAGAATATTTAGAAACTCGCTTGAAGGTGTTGCTACTTCCCCGCGACCCCAACGATGATAAAAACATCATGTTGGAAATTCGCGCTGGTACTGGTGGCGATGAGGCGAGTATTTGGGCTGGTGACTTACTAAGGATGTATTCTCGCTACGCTGATACTCAGGGTTGGCGGGTGAAGTTGGTAAGTGAGTCGCTGGGTGAAATGGGCGGCTTCAAGGAAGTTATCTTGGAAATCCAAGGTGAGAGCGTTTACAGTAAGCTGAAATTTGAAGCTGGCGTTCATCGTGTGCAGCGTGTACCAGCAACGGAAGCTGGCGGACGGGTTCATACTTCGACCGCAACAGTGGCAATTATGCCAGAGGTTGATGATGTAGAAATTCATATCGACCCGAAAGATATTGAAATGACTACGGCGCGTTCTGGCGGTGCGGGTGGACAAAACGTCAACAAGGTGGAAACTGCGGTTGACTTGATGCACAAACCGACGGGAATAAGAATTTTCTGTACAGAAGAACGTAGCCAGTTGCAGAACAAAGAACGGGCGATGCAAATTCTACGGGCGAAGTTGTATGAAATCAAGCTGCGCGAACAACAAGAAGAAGTGACTTCGATGCGGCGATCGCAAGTTGGTACAGGGTCGCGATCGGAGAAGATTCGCACTTATAATTACAAAGATAATCGTGTGACTGACCACCGTTTAGGTCAAAACTTTGCCCTGAACCCGGCGTTGGAAGGCGATATTGAAGGAATGATTCAATCTTGTATTTCTCAAGACCAGCAAGAACGTTTGGCTGAGTTAGCTGCTTCTAGTGCTGGTTAATTGTTAGTTGAATAGATTATATTTAAGCCGTCTGTGAAGAACAGGCGGTTTTTTTATTTTATGTATATCGCAAAAGCAGAACCCACAAGGTAGGTGTAGAGGCTGAGTTGAAGTCAACAATAATTTAATTATTATTGTTGACTTAACCAAACTTCTAAATCTGCCATTGTAGAAAAATCTAATAGTGCTTCTCCTAATGCTTCTAACTGCCCAATAGATAATTTTTGAACTTGTTCGACTACAGATAAATCTAAATTTCCCAGTCGTCGATTTAACAACCGCAGAATTAGCTGTTGTTCTCCTTGCTGTAACCCTTGCTGTAACCCTTGCTGTAAACCTTCTTGTCTAGCTTGTTCTCTGTCTTGTTGATACAGTGGTGCTAATCTCATCACTAACTCCCGATCCTCTGCTGGTGTATTTTGATTAATTCGCAAGTTTTGTTGCAGGTTATAAAGTAATTCTAACGTGACTCTCAAAAATGGATGATTTGCTGGTAGTGCGGTTAATTCATCAATTGCTTGACGTTGTACCTTACCACGTCCTAATATTCTCAGCCACAGTGTTTCGTGAGTGCATGGTAACTGATGAATTACTACTATGGCTGTGCGGTAGTGTTTTGGTGTAAAGTACACTCCTGTTCCCCAATCTGATTTTTCAGTTGCACCAAACCCGCAGATGAGATTTTTTGATGCTGTGGGTGTGAGTATCCACAGTTGGGGAATTTCGGAGTTGGGGATTTTCATATTATTGCGCTTGGCTTCTCGCTGCATGGCGCTTTTGATTGATGATAATTTTGATATGCAATCGTTGATTTCGTCTGCGGATGCTGGGTTACGGAAGGGTTCAAATATGGCGGGTGTTGTCGCCATTTTTCCTAATAAGCCTAATGTGGCTATGTTGGCTGTTTGTGTAGGAATTGGTGTGAATAATACATCGATTTCTCGCACTTCGGCTGCGACTCGGCTTGCTGCTTGCACGCTTCCGAATGTTTTTAGTAGTTCTTCTAGGTAGTCTTTGGCAAATTGATCGTGGATGAATCTTGTCATTCCTTTGGCTTTTTCTAAGAAATTCTCTGCTATTTTACCAAAGCGATTGCGCCAAAAACTCCGCTTATTTCCAAAGTGCGATCGCTCTTACTTATCTTTGCTTATTAACAAGAGCTATTGCACGTACTTTATTATCTATTTAATTAAATAAATTGGTAATGCAGGCTTACAGCTTTAACACTAATGACGATATTTTAGATAAACTTTTGACAGGTAATTTAGAACTAGCAGAGAAAGAGAAACAAGGTATAGATATTGTTAGATATTGATGTCCAGTATAATAAATTTTACTTACACATTTTCTTGTGTAGTACTTAAATAATATGAATTATGAATTAACTTACCAGTGGCGACTCAGTATAAATGGCTTTAAAATGGTGTGCATCAATTTTACAGGTGCAACTATGTCTCTACGAAACGAGCCTTTAGATTGGCAGGTTAATTCTGAAGAAGCTTATGTTCCTGTTTATCATAAGGGTGATTTAGTTGGCTTTTTTAAAGAAGAATACATTAACGAAATTATTAATTATTTGAATGAAGATGATGTTTTAAAGAAAGCACTAAAAATAGCTTGTTTCGACTTATTACAAAAAACTGGTGGTGATACTAGTAAGGTTAATTCTTTAATTAAAAAATATATCAAACTTAGTGAGCGTCCTAAGTATGGAAGTAGAGCGATCGCACTTCTACTAAAAGAGCGCCAAAAAGAACTCGACCTAAGTGATGCAGAGTTTACAAAGTTTTGCGATACATTCAAAGTTTCTCCTTCAGAGTTGAACAATATTTATATTGGTGAACCAGTCAATGATAACTTATTATTACCTCTTACACGCATATTAGGAATTACAAAAGATCGTCTAATAGAAGTTAGAGATGGTTCTAATAATGACTAATTAAACTTAAAACTTTTCCTTACAGTGAAAACAGACAGTATTTTTTATCGCCTATTTCAAGAATTTCCAGATATATTCTTTGAGCTTATTGGCGATTCTCCAGATTTAGCCAGCATCTACCAATTCTCCTCAGTTGAAGTTAAACAAACATCATTCAGAATTGATGGTGTGTTTGTTCCTACGTTTGAAGATGAACAACCAATTTATTTTGTGGAAGTTCAGTTTCAAGCCGATGACAGAATCTACTCACGGTTGTTTGCTGAGGTTTGCTTATACCTGCGCCAAAATGAACCCAGAAATGATTGGGGTTCTGTGATTTTATACCCAAGCAGGAGTATAGACACAGGAGATATTAAACATTATCGGGAGTTTTTTGTTAGTGAGCGAGTCAGGCGGATTTATCTGGATGAATTAACAGTTGCGACTTCTTTACCAATTAGCCTAGCTACTGTCAAATTGATAGTAACCTCTGAAGATACAGCCATTGAAGAAGCAAGGGAGTTGATAGCCAGAACAAAATCAGAAATCAATTCAGCAGCTAAACAACAAGAGTTATTACAATTAATAGAGACTATCCTGTTGTACAAATTGCCCACAATTAGTAGGGAGGAATTGGAGAAAATGTTTACTCTTAGTGAACTAAGGAACACCAGATATTTTCAAGATGTTTTTCAAGAAGGCGTGGAACAGGGAGAGAGAATTGGCAAGTTAAAAGCAGTACCAGCAATGTTGTCATCAGGTTTGACTGTAGAACAAGTAGCACAAGCTTTGGAGTTAAGTATTGAGGATGTACAACAAGCTGCACAACAGCAGTCTCCTAACTCCCAAAATGGTGATTAGGTAAGATAACTTTCTCCTTCTATCCAACAAGAGTTTCTTAAGACAAATTATTGGTTAATTTTTGTTAATATTGGCAGTGTTGGTACTTCGTCCGCAACCCCCTATAATTTCTACCTGAGAGAAACTCGATGCTGCGATTAGAACATATTAGTAAAATTTATCCTACAGGCGAAGTTCTCAAAGATATCAACTGGGAAGTCAAACCAGGCGATCGCATTGGTTTAGTCGGTGTCAACGGTGCAGGTAAATCAACTCAGCTAAAAATCATTACTGGGGAAATTGAACCGACAGCAGGGGAAATTATCCGTCCTGCAAGTTTGCACATCGCTTACCTCAACCAAGAGTTTGAGGTAGATCCCAGCCGCACCGTTAGAGAAGAATTTTGGACAGTATTTAAAGAAGCTAACCAAGTACAGTTAGCTTTAAACAAAGTTCACCATGATATGCAAACAGCAACTCCAGAGGAACTGGATGAGCTAATCCATAAAATGGATCGTTTGCAGCGTCAGTTTGAAGCTTTGGATGGTTACGGTTTAGAAGCACGCATCGGGAAGATTCTCCCAGAAATGGGATTTGAGCAAGAAGATGGCGATCGCCTCGTCAGCGCTTTCTCTGGTGGCTGGCAAATGCGGATGAGTTTGGGTAAGATTCTTCTGCAAGCACCAGATATATTACTGCTGGACGAACCGACTAACCACTTAGATTTGGAAACCATTGAGTGGTTAGAAAATTACCTCAAAAAGCTGACTACCCCGATGGTGATAGTTTCCCATGACCGGGAGTTCCTTGACCGCCTCTGCACCCAAATTGTGGAAACTGAACGCGGTGTTTCTAGTACTTATCTGGGTAACTACACAGCTTATTTAGAACAAAAAGCTGAAAGTCAGTTAGCACAATTAAGTGCTTATGAACGTCAGCAAAAAGAAATCGAAAAACAACAAGCCTTCGTTGATAGATTCCGCGCTAGTGCTACCCGCAGTACCCAAGCCAAAAGCCGCGAGAAGCAATTAGATAAAATCGAGCGCATCGAAGCACCTGTTGCTGGGGTGAGAACTTTACATTTTCGCTTTCCTCCCGCACCCCGTAGTGGACGCGAGGTTGTGAAAATCAAGGATTTAACACATACCTACGACGACAAGATTTTGTTCTTGGGTGCAAATCTATTGATTGAACGAGGCGATCGCATTGCGTTCTTAGGCCCCAATGGTGCAGGGAAATCAACGCTATTGCGAATAATTATGGGTTTAGAACCAGCCACCGAAGGTAGTGTTTCACTAGGTGATCACGGTGTTATTCCTGGTTACTTCGAGCAGAATCAAGCTGAAGCTTTAGATTTGAACAAAACAGTGATGGAAACTATTCATGATGAAGTTCCTGACTGGAAAAATGAAGAAGTCCGCACGTTGTTAGGCAAATTTTTGTTTAGTGGTGATACCGTATTTAAACGGGTTGAATCATTAAGTGGAGGAGAAAAAGCACGTCTAGCATTGGCTAAAATGCTTTTACGTCCTGCTAACTTAGTCATTCTCGATGAGCCTACTAATCACCTAGATATTCCAGCAAAAGAAATGTTGGAAGAAGCCTTACAAAATTACGATGGTACGGCGATTGTTGTTTCTCACGACCGTTATTTTATCTCGCAGGTAGCCAACAAAATTGTAGAAATTCGGGACGGAGAGTTCCGCGTATATCTAGGTGATTACCACTATTACTTAGATAAAATTGCGGAGGAAAAAGAAGCCGCAAAATTAGAAGCGATCGCAGCCGAAAAAGCAGCTAAAAAAGCAGCTAAATCTGCTAAATCTACCGCAAAGAAGAAGTAAAAATAGGGAGTGGGGAGTAGGCAGTAGGGAGTGGGGAAAAAATCTACTCTATATACTTTTTCCCCTCTTATCACAAAATATTTTCAACAATTACTAAGATTAAAGAAAATCTAAAAAAAATAGATTTATGTCATAAAAGAAGTTAATAGGCAGAAATTCACTTGCAGAGGCTAGTAGCAGTGGTATCATTCGGGTATTACAAAAAGTAAAGGGCAATTTTATTATGACCAAAGCACCTGTTGCTCCTGTGGTGCTAGTCATTTTAGACGGATGGGGCTACTGCGAGGAGACGCGAGGAAATGCTATTGCTGCTTCTAAAACTCCAGTGATGGAGAGTTTATGGGCAGCTTACCCGCACACCCTCATCCACACATCAGGGAAAGCCGTAGGATTGCCAGAAGGTCAAATGGGCAACTCAGAAGTTGGTCATTTGAACATTGGTGCTGGGCGAGTCGTACCACAGGAATTGGTACGAATCTCCGATGCAGTGGAGGATGGTTCTATCCTCAGCAACTCAGCTCTTGTCAAAATTTGCCAGGAAGTTCGCAATCGGAATGGCAAGCTACATTTAGTAGGGCTTTGTTCTGAGGGGGGTGTACACTCGCATATCACCCATCTATTCGGACTAATTGACTTAGCCAAAGATCAGCGAATTTCTGAAGTTTGTATTCATGCCATTACTGATGGTCGTGATACTGCACCAACAGATGGTATAGCTGCAATCAGCGCCATAGAGGACTACATAGGACGTGTGGGTGTTGGACGCATTGTTACCGTGAGCGGTCGTTATTACGCAATGGATCGCGATCGCCGTTGGGATCGGGTACAACGCGCCTACGATGTCATGACGCAAGCTGGCGCAGGAGACGGACGCAAAGCCGTAGATGTTTGTAAAACATCTTACTCTGAAGGGGTGACTGACGAATTTATCGCTCCAGTTCGGATTGCTCCTGGTACTGTCGAGCCAGGAGATGGGGTGATATTCTTTAATTTCCGTCCAGACCGTGCTAGACAGTTAACCCAAGCCTTTGTCAGTCCCAAATTTACAGGTTTTGAAAGACAGCAGATTAAGCCCCTGTCTTTTGTAACATTTACACAGTACGATTCTGACTTGTCCGTATCTGTAGCCTTTGAGCCGCAGAACTTGAGCAATATTCTGGGTGAAGTCATCGCCAATCACGGTTTAAAGCAGTTCCGCACCGCCGAAACCGAAAAATATGCCCATGTCACCTATTTCTTTAACGGTGGCTTAGAAGAACCCTTTGTAGGGGAAGACAGGGAACTTGTCAGCAGTCCGATGGTAGCGACTTACGACAAAGCGCCAGCCATGTCAGCAGCAGCTGTGACAGAGACAGCGATCGCCGCTCTCAAAAAGGGGATATATTCTCTAGTGGTGATTAATTATGCTAACCCCGACATGGTAGGGCATACTGGTCAAATAGAACCGACAATTCAAGCTATTGAAACAGTAGATACTTGTTTGGGGCGCTTGTTAGAAGGGGTGAGCAAAGTTGGCGGTACAGCAATTATTACCGCCGACCACGGCAACGCCGAGTCTATGATGGATGAAGAAGGTAATGCTTGGACAGCTCACACAACTAACCCAGTTCCCCTAATTTTAGTGGAAGGTGAAGGCGCGAAAATTCCTGGACGTGGTACTAATGTCGAACTACGTAGCGATGGCAAACTAGCCGACATTGCACCCACGATTCTCGATATTTTACAGCTACCCCAACCACCAGAAATGACTGGGCGATCGCTCCTCCAACCAGCAGAATACGATGTGCAACGTCCTCTCAGTCGTATCCCTGTAGGTCTGAATTAACAGTTATGAGTGCTGGGTTCTCAGTGCTGAGTTAAAATCTAGTTTCGGAGGCTGTTTGCAAAGCCAGTAAACCTGTTTAACTTAGTGCTTGCAGAAGGAGATGAGTTGTTAGTAAATACATCAGTATAAACTAAAGATACACTCATCACCTTCTACTCAGGACTCAGCACTAATTTTTGTTAGCTGTTTTCTCATTGGCAAACCCTTCTGTTTTCAAACTTGTTATAAAAGAGATTGCTACCATGACTGTGACTAATATCGTACAAGCGATTTGGGCGCTTGCCGCCCTTGGTTTAATAGTTTTAGTATTACTTCATAGCCCTAAAGGTGACGGTATTGGGGCAATAGGCGGACAAGCCCAGCTATTCAGCAGCACCAAAAGTGCCGAAAACACCTTAAACCGTGTGACATGGGCTTTAACAGTAATTTTCCTGGGTTTAACAGTAGTTTTAAGCGCTGGCTGGCTACCTAAGTAAGTATGTATGTAGTGGAGTATAGGTAAATGGGGAATACAATTCAATACCCAAAACCTAATACCCGAAAAAATTTCATCACAAAGCGTTTACTAGCAGTCCTTACCTTAACTATAGGTACAACTATAGGTACAGGACTGCTAATTATTTTAACTAACCTGCAATTTAGTAATGCTTTAACAGCAAACCCTGCACCAAAACCCCATCCTTTACCACCGACACTCGCGCAATGGCAAGATGAAACTAATAGCGGTGATTACTTTTCTCAAATTGCTACAACTGAAGTAGGTTATTTAGTGTGGTCGCAATTTCCTGTAAAAGTTTATATTAAACGACCACAAACTATTAACCAGGAACAGGCGCAAACATGGGTTAATAGTATTTTAAAGACTGTGCAGGAGTGGAATAATTATTTACCTTTAATAGTTGTAGAACAGCCAGAAATTGCTGATATTACCATCGAACGCAAAACACCGCCTCTAGAATTGTCCCGCGAAAATAAAATCCCCCGTGCGCGTTCTGCCCTGACTCGCTATGAGTTATACACTAGTAATAATGTTTTATTACACCGCTTCACTATTTTATTAAGTCCTAGCCAAACTGGTGATTATCTACTTGCAGCTTCCCGCCACGAACTCGGTCACGCCTTGGGAATTTGGGGACATAGTTCCCTACAAACCGATGCTTTATATTTTTCCCAAGTCCGCAACCCACCGCCAATTTCTCCCAGAGATGTGAATACTTTGAAGCGAGTTTATCAACAGCCGACTGCTCTCGGTTGGTAGTTACTTTAACTTCAACAACCAAAATTTATAATTTAAAAATTCTATCGTTAATAAAGATAGAAAAAAACATAGAATCTGTTATGTAACTCTTATACATGGAATAATGAGTATTGTAACATAAGCCTTAATTTAAGAGAGTAAGTTGTAATGGCTGGAATTGAATCCCGTGATTATACATTAGAAGAGTTATTTCAAGACTTCTATGTAGTTAAAGAATACCAGCGTGAATATGTTTGGGAGGAAAAGCAGGTTAGAGAACTTCTTGAGGATGTTTATGAAAAATTTTTAGATAATAAATCTGGCTCTGACTGGGAGTGTTTTATAGGTAGTATCATTGTTTGCAAATCTCAAGAATTATATGAACTAATTGACGGACAGCAAAGAATGACGACTGCTTATTTAATTTTGTGTGCCGTAAGAGATTATTTACTAGAACTGAATCCAGATGAACCTGTTGGTAAACTTAAAGGATTTATTACTTCATATGTCGTGGAGGAAAATGGTAGCGAAAAATTTAAGGAAAGAATAGAACTTCAATATGATGAAGAAAGCCGTAATGTTTTAGAAAAAATTGCTAGGCAACAAAATTTTATAGATGTTTCTGAAAATAGTTCTGTAATACGTCTCAAGAATGCTTATCAATTTGCATTATATTTTCTTAAAGAGAAATTTAGTGGAAATGAAAACACTATTCAAGAGGTTAGACAGTTTTATGCACGTTTTATTAAAAATGTAAGAGTAGTTCGTGTAGAAACTAAGAGTATGTCGCACGCACTCAACGTTTTTGAAACTATTAATAACCGTGGAGTTGGTCTTGACTCTATGGATCTTCTTAAAAACCTTATGTTTCTCCAGATTACTAAAAATAAAATTATTAAAGATAAAGATTTTGAAAAACTTAAGAATAAATGGAAAGAGATGCTAAAAATTTTATATGAATCGAATGAAAATCCTATAAGGTTCCTCCGTTATTTTATTATGTCTAACTATGGTTATGAGCGTATCAGAGAAGATAAAATTTATGAATGGTTTAAGGAAGATAAAAATAAATCTAAATATGAAAATAAGCCATTTGAATTTGTGGATTCTTTATTAAAATCCGCCAAATCATTAGCACATTTTAAAGAAGGAAAAGATATTTCTAGTAAAAATAATCGTTATCTCTTGAATATATCTTATCTTTCTACTAGCCAGCATTTTGTATTACTTTTAGCTGCTCAACATTTCTCAAAGGAAATGTTTACGGAAATTTGTAAACATCTTGAAAATTTTTTATTTATCTATATTATTACAGAAGCTAGGTCAAGTAAACTTGAAGTTTTATTTGTAAAATGGGCATCTAAACTAAGGCAAATTATTAATCAAGAATCACTTGAACAGTTTATATCTGAAGAAATTCAAGTAGAAAAACAAAAGCTATCAGAGAAATTTCTAATTGCTTTTAAAAAACTTGATGAAGATGCTGTACGAAAAAAGGTATTGCAGTATATTTTAGCTAAACTTACGCAATATATTGATGAATTAGCCTATGGAGAAACAGAAGCTCACACCTATTTAAGAAATTATATAAATAAAACTGTTGAAATAGAGCATATATTACCTCAGAATTATGAGTTAGTTAAATCATCATTTGATAAACAAGACCAAATAGATAAATATGTTAAATATTTAGGAAACCTTACTTTAATAGAGAAGCCTATCAATACTTCTGTAAAGAATAAAACATTTGAGGTGAAGAAAAAAGCTTATCAAAAATCGAAATTTTTGATTACTAGGTCAATAGTAGAACCAATAAATATTGGCTTAAACACAGCTATTGACCGTGCAGTAAAAGATTTAAACACATTTGAGGAATGGAACTCAGCAGCAATTGAGCGTAGGCAGGAAATGTTAGCTCAATTAGCTAAGAAAGTTTGGGATGTGTAAGTGATGAGACAGAGTGTTTATTTTAATGATTTGGAAATGTAGCAAAGTAGAAATTGCTAACCTCTGCTTTTTAAATGATTAAAATTCACAAGAAACTAACTAAAAATTAATATGTCTTACCTCTAAGCTCCCCAAGTTAGTTTTACTGGCTGCTGGGCAAGAACTTCTTGATACAATTCTTCCAAATGAGTAATATTTTTACTCAAAGTATAACGTTCTAAAACTCGATTTCTGGCTTTCTGCCCTAGCACTGTTGTTAACTCTGGATGGTCTTGGAATAGTGGTAAAAGGGTGCGTAACTGCGATCGCACTGTCTTAGTATTCATTACTACCCCAGCACCTTTCTCTAAAACTTCCCCATCTGCGCCTACATCAGTTGCTAGACAAGCGATTCCACAAGCCATCGCCTCTAATAACGATAGGGATAAACCTTCAACTAAGGAGGGTAAAATAAATACATCACCACCTCGTAAAATCTCTATCCGACGCTCTTCACTAGCTAAAAATCCCAACCAGATCACGCCATACTCAGAATTATAAAAAGGTTCCAGGGTGGCTCTCAATGGCCCATCACCGACAATTAATAATTTACTACCAGCCTCCATATTCGCTTGTTTCCAAGCTCTTAACAGAGATTCTACATTTTTCTCTGGGGCTATTCTTCCTTGGTAGACAAACAAGCGTTCAGCTTTAAATTCTGCTTTGACATTGGAAGTACCTGGAGAGTATTTGCTGGTATCTACCCCATTAGGAATGACTGCGATTTTCTTTTCGCGTACACCCATACTCGCCAATAGTTCGCGCTGAATTTGGGAAAATACAATCACGCGATCATAGTTATCTAAGAAAGGCGCGTATAGTTGATAGGCTAAAAGCTGTGTGCCTGATATTAGTTTTGCACCCTTGCCAGCAAATGGGGTGTGAAATGTAGCAATCAGAGGTAGATTTAACTGGTCACAAATTTCTGGGAGAAAAAAGTCTAATGGGGATAAAGTTAGCGAAGCATGGACGACATCTGGTTTGATTTCCCTTAATGACTCAGTTAAAACCTTAGTCGCTTTGAAAGTAGGAATTGTATAAACCTGCGACTTGTAAATGAAGGGTAAGGAAACTTCTTGGAAGTTCGGCCAATTGTCAGGTTCAGGTTCTTCTTGAGCAAAATGGAGGAAGCTTACTTGATGTCCCCTATCTAATAAGGCGTTGGTAACTTCTCTACTGTAAGTGACGTTGCCACAAAAGGGTGATTTTTTTCCAATCCAGGCTATACGCATTCTTTATCGGCTATCAGAAGAGCGTGGTTTATTTATTTTGAATCTTTGGTTACTTATCTTGCTTTACTTGCTGGCTATCTACATTCTGAATATATTTCTGCTCAACCAGTAAGAAGCCAAATTTTGGGTTTGCTAAACCACATTTCTTTTAGGCTTATTTCGTTTTTTAGTTGTACAGTATTTTTACAACAAAAAACCCTGCTTGGTTGATATCAAACTAATCCCCAGCAAGTTTGTGATCAAATTTTCTGCAATCAGTTTAGCATGAAAGCAAAATTTATAATTACCTCAAATTTTGATTATTAATCACGAGAGTTATACCAAGTCAATATACCACCTGAAAAGACGATCGCCGCTAATGCCAAAAAGACCACTTTTAAACCCACAAAGGTTTCAGCCACACCCGCTAACGCTAAGGGTAGAGACAAGGCAATATTAATAACGTTATTTTGCAGACCAAATACTTTACCACGCATTTCTGGCAGGGTTTCCGTCTGGATAGTTGTCTGCATGGGTATGGCGATGAGGGAGCCAAAAACACCTTGTAGCGTTACCAATAGCAGGACTAACCATAGCTGGGTTGTGAAGATAGAAAGCCCAACTAAAGAGGCTGTCATACCCAAACAACCAACAAGGCTTAATTGAGTATAAGAAAAACGTTGCCCAAACTGACCTAAAATTGTCGCGCCGATAGCAATACCAACACCACCAGCCGCCAGTAAAAAACCGAATTGAGAAGCTTTTAAGTTAGGGATAATTTCTGCCATGCGGACTGCGAGAACAGTTAAGGCGGCGATAACAGAAAATAATATTGTTAGTTGTAATAAGGCGTTGCGAACCCGGTAATTTTCTTTGAGGTAGCGTAACCCATCGCGTAAATCTTCAAAGACATGGGGAAATTCTGTTTCTGGGCTGTGGGTTTTTTCGTGAGTCGTTAATAACAGCAACATTATACTAGCGATCGCATAACTGCCACCCACCAAAAGTTCCTTCCCAAACCCATCATTACCACCTAACTGCGCCCAAATATTATCCGCCAGAGCCAGTAATGGTTCTCCCACAGCAAACCCTACTATCACCGATGCCATCATCGTGGTTGTGTATAGGGAATTAGCCGAAAGTAAATCTTGTTCTTTCACCACCAGAGGAATTGCTGCTTGTTCTGCTGGGGCAAAAAATTGAGTGAGAGTAGATACTAAAAAAGTCACAGCCAAAATTATCAGAAAACCTACTGGTAAAACGCCTACTGGTTGCCAATCATGAGTTAACCACAACAGAAAAGGTATGCCCAATACCAAAATCCCGCGCCAAGCGTTTGTGGCTACTAACACGGCTTTTTTTGACCATCTATCAACAAATACACCAGCTAAAGAACCAAACAACACTGCTGGTATCGTGAAAGACATCATCAATGCCGATACCCAACCGCTAATACTTTGATCACTCGCTTGAAACTGAGTATTAATCAGGGCAATCATTAATACTAAATATACTTTGTCTGCCAGTTGGCAAAACACTTGACCGCCCCAAAGTGCCAAAAAGTTAGGGTTTTTGAATATAGCAAAAAAACCCTGATGCTGCATAGTTTCTGAGTCTTCCCCACCAGAACCAGAGTCATCTGTTGGTGGGACTGCTTCTGGCGTAGGGGTTACTGGTACTCGTCCATTCCCATTAACTTCAACTTTGGCTAATTCGGGTAAGTGCTTGTCACTTTCAGGTGGTATATCAGTTTTATGATTTTCCGATATCCAATCTTTCTCGTTTGTAGAAATGTCTGGTGAAGACTCTGGACTATGTTTGTGGCTGGGTACAGGCTGGGGTACAGCACTTAAATGATTATGTGCTGTGGGGTCTGATGCCCTATGCTGTTTGTTGGCGTGGTTGGGTGATAAGGGCAGAACTTTTCTATCCAATTCAGACGGTTGCATCATGGTTAGCAGCAAAATAAGAATCAATCAAAGTAGCAGAGCGGATAGGACGACCCAAATGATACTGAGCATACTGGCGTAAAACTTGCTCTACAGATAACCAGTTTGCATTATTGACGGTACTAATTTGCATTATCTCCGGTTGTGACAACTGTTGGAGCATCGTAAGTTCTTGAGCAGTTAACCGAGCGATAATAGCGGGTAACTCTTGGCGATGCACAACTGTTTGATAGTCAGGGGTTGTAGAGTCAGGAGTATGAGTAACTGGCTTCTGCGATTTTTCCGGCTTCTTCACAAGTTCTTTGCGTAAATTTTCCCAAGCTTGTAGCGAAACTATTCCGCCAGCCGCGATGCTAAACCCGACTCGCCAATTAGGATCTATCAAGTCAGGCGTTAAAGGAATTTGAGTCAAGCAACAAATTTGGACTTGTGGTGCGAGTCCATCTAAGGCTAACAAATGGAAAACTGCGTGAGCTAGGTAAGCAAGAACACCAGATGATTCACCTGTGGGTAACTCTTCCAAGCGATGCAGGTGTTCATTGAGTAATTCGTATAGTTCTTGTTGTGGATGTTCACTCAAAGCTTGAGACAGAACTATTTCTGCTAGATACTGACTAGCAGCTAATTTACCCAAATCTTTTGCCAAACCAGGGTAAGTTTTTAACGTTTGGGCTTGTGTAATTTTATCAAGCGATCGCCCTCTAGCAATCAGTAGTTCGTTGACTACAAACATCCCACTTCTACCGCCAAGGCTGGATTTATGCTTACGTGAGCCTGGGGCGATCGCTCGAATCAAACCAAATTCCTGTGTTAAAATCGTCACTATTCTATCCGATTCCCCCAGAGCTTGGGCTTTAAGATTAATACCAGTCGCCTTATAAGTTTTACTCATTAGTCATTAGTCATTGGTGAGTCCAGTCCTGTAGGCGGGAGACCCGCCTACAGGACTGGCGTTCGCCCTTGGCGTGCCGTTGGCGCAGCCTCTCGTAGAGAAGGCATACCCGGAGGGTCATTAGGTAAAGACAACTGTTGACTGTTAACTGTTAACTGTCAACTGACTATTCGCCTTTATCTAGGTTATCGCGCTGGCGGATCAAATCGATACCGCGAGACGTGCCTATTCTCGTAGCACCCGCTACTATTAAGTCTAAAGCTTGATTCAGAGTCCGAATCCCCCCAGCAGCCTTAATTCCTACGCTTTCCCGTGTTACCTCTTTCAAAAGACGTACATCTTCCACAGTAACACCACCATTCCAACCCGTACCTGTCTTGAGGAATGAAGCCCCTGCTTCCATAGCTATTTCGGCTGCAAGCCTTTTTTCCGCATCCGTTAGTAAATTTGTTTCCAAAATTACCTTGACAGTTTGCCCAGTCTCCTCACAAATCTCGGCAATTTCCTCATGTACCGCTTCCGTATTACCAGACTTCAACCAGCCTAAATTGATGACTACATCAAGCTCCGTGGCTCCGTTTTCCACAGCCTCTTGAGCCTCATACAACTTGACTAACCGAGTCGTAGCACCAGTAGGGAAGCCTATTACCGTACAAACCTTGGTTTTTTTGCCGTGGAGGAGTTCCGCCGCTTGCTTTACATAAGCAGGATACACACAAACCGCCGCGAAATTAAATCTGTCTGCTTGTCCACACCATTGCTCAACCTGCTCTGGAGTAGCCGTTGGCGTTAATAGCGCATGATCGATAAATGGCGCAATATCAATATCTGGATAGTCTGCTGCCATCGTGCCTTTTCTTTGTGATTGATATATAACTTTTATTTATAAAAATTAATACCCTTTATATAAATTAAAGCATATTTATCAGCAGCCTAACGGAAAAGATGAGCTTTTAGTGGTTTTCTTTGCCGCACAATCAAGTAAGCAAAGTATTATATTTAACGCTAATCAAGGGTTATTTCATCAGCAATAGAAGTATTTTTTACATCTGTATTAAGAAAAGCCAAAATAGACTCAGCCAATGCCTTTGATGCCAAATATGGCACACCATTACCTATAGCTTTAAACATATGCGTCAGAAACATATTCTCTGGCAGGACAAAATTTTTGGGTAAAGATTGTATGGCTAGTGCTTCCGCTACAGAAATTCGCCTTGCTTTGTAAGGATGCAAATGTACTTCATTATTGCCATAACAAGCTGTAGGAGAATAACGCCATCTGTGTAGCCGTTTAAAAGATTTTTTAGAATCATCTCCTTCAGCAATACTGACAAATTTTGTCATACCACCTCTTGGTTGAAAATAATGCTGAGAATTAAGATGATTTTGGACATCATTTTTTGTAAACCAGTATTCAACAGTTAACTCTTGAGGAATACCATCAGGACAAGGGAGTATAGAATTTTCTCTAAATGGTTCAGATTGACTCCACGGATAAGTAAATACTTTTTCTTGAGGATATAAAACTTTTTCATCCCAAGGAAAACTTAATTCATCATTTAATTTAATACCCATATCACTAAGGAAGCTATGTTTAAACCCTAGTAATATTATTCTCACTCTATCTTGTGGTACACCATATTCGATAGCATTGATTAGTTTTTCCGTTAATATATAACCTGATTGCTGTAACTGTAATTTGATTGTCTCAAAAAACTGCCGATGCTTTTTAGTCCGCCACAAACCCTTAACATTTTCAAATAAAAAGAAATCAGGCAAGATTTGACAAATTAATTCGATATAAGCTGAAGAAAGCTTACCATTTTCACCCAAATAACCCCTATTCTTCCCGCCAATAGAAAAATCAGGACAAGGAGGGCCGCCAATAAAACCAACAATACGATTAGACTTACGACAATCTTGTACCAACTCTAATAAACGTTTTGTCTGAACACCTTCCACAAGCTGAGATACATCTGCTGCTTCTCCTTGATGATATCCATACTCTGGTAAAGGTAAATTCAGCATCTCCCTAGAATAGCGATATGCTGCCAAAAAAGGCGAGGAAATCTCATTCACATAAACAATATTAAAACCGCTAATTTCAAAACCCAAATCAAGAAAGCCTGCGCCTGCAAAGAATGAAAAAATTTGAGGTTTGACACCCATTAATAAAATGAACAATTAAAGAATATTAAACTATTTTAAGTTACTATATCAATTAAGAGATTATCAAGGGTTAGCCGAAATGGGTAAGCTGGTAATACCAAATATTCAGACTAAGCAAATGAGACAAGTTATAGTAACTATCACCCTGACGAATCGAATTGATCAACTTTTAGCCCAGCGAGGCTTTATTCCTGTTGAAGAAGTTCGTTCTTGTATCCTAAATGATGTCTTAGTAGATACGGGTGCGACCTTGTTATGCTTACCCAGTAGTATTATTAATCAACTTGGTTTAACTCCAGGTGGAGAGGCAAAAGTAGAGACTGCGGCTGGAGTTCAACAAGGGAGAATTTTCCGAGATGTTGAATTAAGTATTGAAGAACGCCGAGGAACTTTTGATTGTTTGGAACTTACGGAAGTACCTTATGCGCTTTTGGGTGTTACACCAATGGAAATTCTAGGCTTAGAACCAAACCTCAAAAATCGTAAGCTACGAGTACTACCAATGAACTCTGAGCAAACTTACTTGAGTATTTTATAGTTGTTTTGCTAAATATTTATAAACAAAATTAATTTACGTTTACATAAAATTTTAAGTGTATCAATTAGACCATCTAATAAATTTTGCTGCAAATCTTATTACTAAAACAAAAATAAAACTATAAACAATCATAAGCAATTGATTTTATTTATAAAGCGCAAAAACGCAGATTTTCTCTTAGCGTCTTTGCGCCTTTGCGTGAGATTATCCCACAACTTCCATCGGCTGTGCTTCTGGTAACAAACGCTTCACACCTTGCTTAACAAAACCTTGCAGCAATGCTACTTGTTGATTTTGTTGGAACACTCTTTGTAAGGTTTGGCGTAATTTGTCCAAGTTCAAATTATTACCAGAATCTAAAGCGATTTCTTGTTGCTCAAAATACTCTACTAGACATAACCCAGCTACCCTAGTCAGATAAGCCGCACTTACACCCTGTACTAAACCACCAGCGACAAAGGTAACAGCGTTACTTTTGAGAACAGAACCAATAGCTTGAGTAGAAAGTTCTACTAAACCCAATTTCAACATCAAACTTCCCATTGTTGCGGCTACAGTTTGCGCTTGTTCCCAGGAGAATTTCTGTTGATAGATATTACCCAAATCCATCACCATTTGGGCATTAATAGCCGCAGTAGCTAAAATATCTAATGCGGGTACTGGGTTAGCAAAAGCAGCAGCCGCAGCTATCCATTGATATTGTTCAATAATTGGGGTAGCGCGATCGCGTCTCACACCATTCAAGTAATTTTTCGCTTCACATTTCAGCAAAACCGCCTGTCTTGCAGTGGTTGTCCACACCAATTGCTGCTCCTGTAACAAAAGTTCACTTAATTCCTGGGACAACTGTTGAATGTCTGGTGCTGGTTGTTCCATCCACTCTTGTACAGTACCATCAGCTTCGTGTTTCCGCACTTTGATAGCGACAGGCGCAGCCGCAACAGCTACTACATGATCTGGAACTCGCTGTTTCAAAGACTGCAAAATACTAGCACGTTCATCTGGTAAATACTGGTCTTGCTTGTTGAAAATCAGGACTTTTGGCAGATTTAATCTCTTTAGCTGCTGTAAGGCTTGAAATTGTGAATCAGTTAAATCACCGTTAGTTAAGAACAGCGCAGCATCAGATTTCGCTGCTTCTGTGAGGATACCGATATCTGACTGATTACCCACTTCTTTAAACAGAGGTGCTGTTTCTTGGAATGTTACTTGCTGTTTTTCCGACTTCAGTATCTCAATTAAAGTGCTTTTACCAACTGACTGTCCACCAGTTACAGCCACTCTAATTTCTTGTCTGTCTAACTCTACCGATAATTGCTCAAGCTGATTTCGTAATGTAGCTAAAGCTTGGTGATTTTGCGATTCTTGAGCTAGTTGATTGATGACAACTTCAGTTTTAGCGATCGCACTTTCTGCTGTAGCTCTATCAACCAAAATACCATCCGGTTGCTCTGAACTATCTTTTGGCAGCTTGCGTTTTAACAACCACAACCCACCACCAACCGCTAAAACACTTAATAAACTCAACTCACCGAACTGGACTAGCGAATGATGCCAACTTTGTACTATCCACAAGGAAAAGGATAAACCTAATCCTCCTACTAATATGGGGCGCTGCAACTTCACAACCATGATTCTCCGCGCTTTTTGGAAGATTCCAACTTAAGAATAGATCAAAATACAACAAAACCCCACAACCTTTAAGGATTGCAGGGGCATGTTGTTTATAAGTTGGTGGCGGGAAGTGGATTTGAACCACTGACCTTCGGGTTATGAGCCCGACGAGCTACCAGGCTGCTCTATCCCGCGTCGTTTCTTTACCTTTCTAGTATAGCTCAACCTTTTGAGTTTGGCAACTATAAAAACGATAATTCACCCACAACTTCTAAACGTGTGTATTTTCCTGGGTTCATGAACTTCTCTGACAAGCTTTCCGCTACGCTGGGAGTAATCCAACCCATTTGTTTGAGTAGGTGAATCGCCACGGCATATTTTGCCCGTTTTGCCCCATCTATAACTTTGATAGCTAATCCCAGACCTTCGCCCAGCCTACCGATGCACTGTACACCCTCTGCACCAGCTTTGCTGACCAATTCACCAGGGGTTAAGCGCATCAGTTCCGTGTCAAATTCTCCATCCCCTGCTACCATTGACGGGTGATGAGTCATAGCTCGAACTATGCGTTCCATATCTAGGTTATTGCTAGAGGCGAGAAGCGCGTATAAAGAAGCTATTTGTCCCAGTTGCATCAAGTAGGTGGGTACGCCACAATCATCATGAGCGCTGATAAATTCTTCAGCTGGCATTCGCAATAATTCGGCAATTTTCCCCAATATCAATTGCTGTACTGGATGCTTACGTTCCAGGTAGTTATTTAAAGGCCAATGGCGTTGTTGACAAATAGCCAACATCCCCGCGTGTTTACCAGAGCAATTATATTCTAGAGGGCTGCGTTTGCCTGGAGGTATAGGACACTGGAGTACAGAAGGGTCAAGGTCAGCTCGCCAAAGGATGTTAAACGCTTGGCGTACTTGTTCGATTGTACCTCTGTGGGAACTGGTAATAATTGCTAGGTCGCGATCGCTTAAATCATAGCGTTCCAGTGTGCCTGTAGTAGTGACGGCTAACGCTTGAAAGGGTTTAAGCGCAGAACGGACAAATGTAGCTGTTTCCGCATTTCCGGCCACAGTCAGCACCCGTCCTCTGTCGTCACAAACAACAGCTTGGACTATATGCTTCGATTCGATGATACCTTCACGCAGCAACCGGACTTCCAGTGCTGCGGCTTGAGTTCGCTTTCCCATTGTCATGGGTTAAATTATCTCTTTTTTTTATTAGTCAATAGTCAACAGTCTATAGTCCATAGTTTATTGACTGTTGACTATTGACCGTTGACTGTATTAAAACAAATGCCAAACTATAGTACCAATAACGAAGATTCCCGCCAAGCCAACGAATGTAAATTGTAACCGTTGGATGATCGGTTTAATTTCGTAGGTGACAATTAAGCGATCGCGGTTGAGGATTTCTGGTGGTTTGATCCAGGTTTGACCATCGTACCAGCCTGATTCCTCATAGAATACAGTCATACTGTAGAGGCGATCGCGTACATAAAGCCAGCCTAAATATAACCGTAAGAGACTGAGTATTACTCCGACACTTGCCCCGGCTGCACCACACAACAGGAAATGCACCAATTGCTTATTTGGGGGAAAGCTGGCTGCTGCTACTGGTCCTGCTATTAGCCAAGACAAACCCCAAATCCAGGCTAGTTTTGTGGTGTACTCCCGCCAATTTAAGGCGCAATCACGAAATAACCAAGCAGTTTTTAACTCTTCGTACTCATTGAGTGGTTGTTGGTCTACAGGAACCGGACAATTGAAGAGCGACGATTTGATCATGTTGGCTTACCCTCATCCTCATCAGATTTTGGTAGGGGAATACGTTCTGCATGAACCCAGAACGCTTCTAAATTATAAAACTCCCGCTCCTTCGGCATCATAATATGCACAATTACGTCGCCGTAGTCTTGCAATACCCAGCTACCTTCGA
The DNA here is from genome assembly GCF_019976755.1 of Nostoc sp. MS1. Classification (NCBI taxonomy): domain Bacteria; kingdom Bacillati; phylum Cyanobacteriota; class Cyanophyceae; order Nostocales; family Nostocaceae; genus Nostoc; species Nostoc sp. MS1. Next base: position 1,602,934 of record NZ_AP023441.1, on the reverse strand, counting down.
CTTTGCCCTCTGTCCGCAATGGCCGCCGTTTGCAATCAGTCTCTACTTTATCTTCAATTGCATCGGCGATCGCTCTCACTTGCACCCTAGAGTAGCCAGTCAGCATCACAAAGTAATCTGCCAAGTACGACACATCTGCTACCCTCAGCACCAGAATATCGCCTGCTTTCCGATCTGATGCAGCTTCGGCAATAGTTAGAGCTAGTTTTCCGCTTGACTCAGTTGCAGCCTCTGTACTTCTGGTAGCACTCTTCGCTACCGAGACGGATTGTAATGGTAAATTTCCTTGGAAATAATCAGACATTAAACCTCAGGTGCTTTATCCCTTTTGTTACGGTTTTTGAGAATTACTTACAAACGACAATAGAACAGTAAATCTATCTAATGGTTTTTTTGAATACTAACAAAAAAACAGGTATATATGAGAATCTTCGGTAAATTGACTTATGTATCGCAATATTATTTGGAGTGATTCAAGTTAATTTTGTAGCGATCGCTCCCTTAATGGCAGCATTTTATACATTAATTTCTTTTTTTATCCTTATTAATCAAATAAGTTATAAATGTCATCTTTTTTTGATTTTATAAGTTCTTCTTATTCATGATTATATAACATGATAGGGTTAGTTCGTCTGTCTCAGGTGGGATAGACAAGATTTTTTTTGATTATTTTTCTCAATAAATCAAGCAAAAAGCACCTTCTTAAGTCACGGTTTTATGTAATTTGCCATAATGGTGACTCTGTAGGACTAACGCATGGGAAAGAAAACTCAAGGGTTTTAGCAAAATTGTAGGCTTGCAAAACCCTTATACCGTTTCACTTTCAGCTTAATACAAATAAGGTGTAGGAAACTGGGGTTATACCGATTCAAAAAATCTTTGCAACACATTCCTTGACGTAGAAGCTACAAATGTATGCCCCTGCCAACTGTAAATTAGTATACACACCTATACTTAGGGCTTGCTGAAAAAGTCATTTCAAAGGAAGAGAAAAATTGATTAAGTAGTCAGTCCAGAAAAAAGATAAGTTTTTGTTGTTTAAGGTTTAATGAAATATCAGTTTCGATAATAGAAGAAGTAAAAAAAGACTCAGTTTTGAAAAATAGGCAAAAAAATACACAAAAAAGCCGTAATAGCAGAGTAGAAAGATTCATAACTAAAAAAGTTATGGCAATAGCGGTGAAAGAAGTATGAGGAAGTTTAGCCATAACTCTACCAAGGCTAAATCTTCGTTTACCTTGTCCAAACTTGCCCTCAATACAATTACGAATCCTTTCGTCATAAGCGGCTTGTTTCTTCTTTTCAGGGCTGACATTTTGGGGGGGTCTACCTAGTGGTGGGCCACTAATTCTAATTCCCCTTTCTTGACACCAAGCTCGATTCTCCCTCGTCCGATAAATCTTATCAACATGAACTGATTCAGGATAATATCCGGTGTAGTTTTTGTATGCTTCTACTTGTGATTTTAAGTCTCCTGATTCGTTAAAGTTGTCCCAACTAATATGGTCTAAAAATACATAGCCATCATAGTAACTAGCTGAAAACTTAGCCCCAAACTCTACTGTTCTCCCGGCTTTACCTCGGATAATCGGACGAATGTGTGGTTGGTTTAAACTGACAATGCGGTCTTGTATACTAATTTTTTGATTTTCATATAACCATAACTGTTGACGATAAACTTCTGCTACTACTAGCAACATCTTATATTGACTGTTGCTCAGTTTTAATAGTGACGCACCTAAATTTATTAGCTGCTGAATATGAGTTAAATTTCTGTTGATATATTGCAGTTGCTTTCTGATAGCTTTCCTTCTTTCTTTAACTGTTGGTTTTCTTTTCTTGGCTACTGCTAAATAATCCTTTCTTGCTTTGTTTCTGTAGGTTCTTGGTTTGTTGATATTTCTTACTAATAAGGACTTATATAATGTATCTATGATTGTTTCTGTTTGCTTTCTGGCTTGATTTAATAATCCTAAATCTGTCGGATAACTTATGTCTGCTGGCGCACAACTAGCATCTAATATTAATTTTCCTCTATTGGCTGGCTTACTTTTTGAATCCTCGACCTCTGGCTTTTTTGCTCTTACTTCTACCTCCTGTTTATTTTCTAACATCTTCCTGACTATTTCTTGATTGATTTTATTGACTAATTCTATATCTATCCTTTCTCTAAAATGAACTAGCATTGACGGGTCAAATGCAGATTCATTACTATATGCTGACATTCCTATAAAGTATTGCAGATACGGGTTCTCCCGAATTTGTTCTACTGTCTCTCTGTCACTTATTCCTAATTTTTCTTTAATTATTAATGCTCCCAACGCCATTCTAAATGTTTTGGCTGGCGCTCCCATTCTTGCTGAAAATATTTCTGCGTACTCTGCTTCAAATTTTGACCAAGGTATCATGTTCGCCATGATTACCCATCGGTTATCTGACGCTAGTTTTCCCCCAAAGGGTAGTTCAAAGTTTTCTGCTGCTTTTTCTTGCTTTTGCGCTCTTCGATACATTTTAACGCAACTTGCTACAAGGATTTTTACTTATCTTACCCTTTTTCTTTTCACCTTATTTTTCTTTCCTGACCCTGAAACTCTTCATTCTGCTATCTTTCGCCCTTATTCAGCCAGCCCTACTTAAGTTTTGTTTTAGATAATTTGTTGAACTTATAACAAAGCGTACCTAGAGGAAAAAATTCCAGGTACACTTTGCGCTTTTAATTTTTCACTTTTACTTTGCTAAATCAAACTTCCTGTTTAGAAACTACTTTAGATTCAATTGTTTGACTTTCTGTTGTGACTGCATAAAATAAATTCTCATATTGATTTAAAGCTTGTTCAAAAGCATATTGTTCCATAGCATATTTCCGGCTGTTATAACCCAAAGTTTTGGCTTTTTCAGGGTGTTTATACAAATCCAAAATTGCTGTTGCTAAAGCTTGAGGATCTTCTGGAGGAACAACAACACCACCACCACTCTGTTTAATTGCCTTGGCGGCTGTACCATTATCAGGTACAGATGCTATTAATGCTCTACCACTAGCCAATAAGACTTGAATCTTTGATGGCATATTGAAAGAAATGACATTTTTCTTCTGTACTACCAAGCCAACATCAGCAGCAGCTAACATTTCTGGCAAACGTTCTCTAGGTTGGAAAGGTAGTAACAAAACGTTATCTGCACCGCAGTCTGTACAATATTTTTGCAGTCTCTCTAAGCCTTTAGCTTCACCAGCAATCACAAAGGCAATCTCGGACATATCACGTAACTTTGCCGCCGCTTGAATAACTGTTTCTAATCCTTGGGTAAGAGCAATATTCCCAGAATAGAGAACTACAAATTTCCCATTTAGATTATGTACTGCACGAAATTTATTATCTTCTTTTGGCAATGGACGAATAAAATTAACATCAACCCAATTGGGTATCTGCTCTATTTTTTCCGATGATACACCTTTGGAAAGCAAATTTTCTACAAACCCATCGGCGATAACGCTAATTTTGGTAGCACTACGATAAGCAAACTTCTCTAATAACGAAAATACTCTAATTAACCATTTATTTTTCAGCAAACCAACATGAATAGCGGCTTCTGGTAGTATATCTTGGAGGTTTAAAACTACAGGACAATCACGTAACCACCCTAGTAAAGATGCAGGTACGCATACAGGAAGTGATGGCGAAGTCGATAAAATTACGTCAGGCCGCCACCCAAAGAGAGCGGGGAAGAAGCTGGTGACGACAAAACTAGCATCCAGTAAAACTCTATCTAGTAGTTTCGGTTGTGGACGAATCCATACATAACTACGTTGAATTGTCACACCATTTTTGTGTTCTGTAGTATACCATTTACCACGGTAAGCTTCATAAATTTGCCTCTCAGGGTAGTTAGGCATAGCTGTAACAACGCGCACTTGGTGTCCTCGCTTGGCCAGTCCCTCTGCTAATTCGGTCATTAACGGGGCTATACCAATTGGTTCTGGGTAGTAGTTATAAGAGTAAATTAAAATCCGCATAACAAATTAGTCAGAAGTTCCCTGGCTGATATGGGTAACAAGGGCAAGTATCTAGATTACTTACAGGTTTAAAGTATCCAATTCGTTAATTTTCTCTTTATATTTTTTTTATGTCACTGGCTTTCCTTTAAAGATTAAGTAAACGTTGTCCCTGCTTTAATCAGTAATATGTAATAATTGCTCTGCTTTTGGTTTAGTCAATATTATGTATCTTTTAAATATTAAGTATAGACATAAACCCTATTGCCATTAATTAAGTTTCGATATAGCAAAAGCCCTATATCTGCAAATATTACGTAAAATTAGAGTAGGTGGTCAGTATAATTCTATTTTTATATCTGATTAAACAAGAGTTATGCCGTAAGAAAAACAGATTTAGGATGTAGCGAAATCTGTATCTCACCCAAGATGCAAGATTTCTTGTTTATTTGAAACTGTTGTATATTCTGGAGATTACGTAATTAAGTTTAAAGATTGAGTAAATTCAGAATTATTTATATATTGTGGTTTATACCAGATGTATATTTATTATAATACGACATCTACCCATTGGTAGATTTATTTTTTGTAAATGAAGTGAAGTTTTTTTAAAATTGTCTAAAAACTAGCTATCGATAGGAGTTATCACTGCTTGCATCGACTTACTTATGTCACATCCAGATATTGCTAATTTAGGCGAAGACTTTGTATCTCAATGGTTACAATCTACAGGTTGGATAATCTTACAGCGTCGATTTAGTTGTCGTTGGGGTGAAATTGATATCATCGCTCAACATTCTGAAAATATTTTAGAACCCATACTCGCATTTGTCGAAGTTAAAACGCGCAGTCCGGGAAGCTGGGATAATGGGGGAAGAGGCGCAATTACATTCAAAAAGCAAGCAAAAATCGAGCAAACAGCAAGGATGTTTTTAGCTAAACACCCAGAAAAATCAGATTATGCTTGTCGCTTTGATGTGGCTATTGTTTCTTGTCAGATAAGTTCTCAAAATCACCGTGATTTATCCGTTACTCAGGAAGCTGTAGCTACCTCTTTAATTGGAGAATATAGATTTCAATTACAAGAATATATCATCGCAGCATTTGACTCTCTATAGAAGCAGACAGGCTAATTTATTTAGTATTTCTTAATTATATGAACTGCATATTGGTATTTAGCTCATATTCATCAAATGGCAGTGAATATATAGCGATCGCAATAATAATACAAAATCATAATTTTTGAGAATATTGGTAATTGGTTGTGAAGGAAATATTTTTATCACCAATTACCAATTCACAATTCAATCTCATCGATTTTACGCCAATGTTTCTGGACAGTAGCCCAGCCCTCTAACAAACTGTTGACGGAAAGCTTCTATCTCTTCTCTTTCTGGGCTACCATGTGAAACGATCGCTACTTGATAGCGGCGCATAACGTCTACAGGACACTGCCCAGATTCTAAACTCCACAGTGCCATTTGCACGCGCATAGGTGGCTCATAAGTGATGCCTAGTTCGTAGAGGAAAGCGCGAAAATCACCATCTTCTTGGGCAGAGATAGGTGTTTTAAGTTTGATCCTAACGACCCAACCATCTATTTGATGAATCACGGTAACGAACGAAACAGGTAACTGGGGCCTAGCGTGTAGGTATTGAACGACCCTCAGAGTTAGACTGGCATTTGCCAGATAATAGAGATATTCCATGATGGTGCTTGGGATCAAAACCAATCTTACACTTCTATCTTCCTAAATTGATTCGTATCCCGGTAGGGTAAATGCCCCCGTCTTTGCATGGGGAACTTTACCCATCTTTGATCAATTTGTTTAAGTATTACCTATTAATGTCAATCTTATAATTTAAGTCTAAAATTGACTACTTTTGTCAAAAAAACGCAAACAAACTTATTCTAAGCATTGGAAGTTTCAATGAAAAAAGAGCTAGAACAATTAAACCTTGAAAAAACCTCTAAGACAGCAGTCGAAGATACAAATTTAGATTTCTCACTCGCTGGGTATGACTATGAGTTACCCCCAGATAGAATTGCACAAAATCCCGCAGTTCCTAGAGATAGTTCTCGGCTATTAGTCGTCAACTCTCAAACTACAGGTAAAGAAACCCTACCTCTACATCACATTTTTCGTGAGTTACCAGATATTCTGCGTCCTGGTGATTTATTAATTATGAATAATACAAAAGTCATCCCTGCAAGATTATTTGGGCGCAAAACCTCTGGTGCAGAAGTGGAGATTTTATTACTGGAGGAGCGTAAGTTTAACTGTTGGTTAGCTTTAGTTAAGCCTGGAAAACGTTTTAAGAAAGGTACGCAGATTAATTTTGAAAGGTTGGAGACTGGGGATAGGAGAGTGGGGGGAGATGACATAGAAAAATCTTCTTCATCCCTTTTATCTTTGTCTTTAACTGCTACTGTCTTAGAAACAGACGAAGCTACAGGAGGACGTTTATTACAGTTTGATTTACCAGAGGGACAATCTTTGGTGCAAGTTTTGGATCAATTTGGCGAAATACCCCTACCGCCTTACATTACTGCATCTCAAGCTGCGGATGAACAGTATCAAACTGTGTACGCTGAACAACCAGGAGCGATCGCTGCGCCTACGGCTGGGTTACACTTTACTCCAGAGTTACTCGAAAATTTACGCGATCGCAATATTAATCAAGCTTTTATTACTCTCCATGTGGGTGTGGGAACCTTTCGCCCTGTGGAAGTGGAAGATGTAGCGACTCATCAAATGCACGAAGAATGGATAGAAGTACCCGCAGCCACGGTTGAACAAATCAAAGCAACTAAAGCTGCTGGCGGAAGAATTATCGCTGTCGGTACAACAGTAGTCCGTGCTTTAGAGGGTGCAGCCGTTTCTGGTGAATTGCAGGCGTTTTGCGGTAAGACTGATTTATTTATATACCCTGGCTACAAATGGCAAGTTGTAGAGGGTTTGATTACTAATTTTCACCTACCACGCTCTAGCTTATTAATGCTAGTGAGTGCGCTGATTGGTAGAGAACGTTTGTTAAATATATACCAAGAAGCGATCGCTTCTGGTTATCGTTTCTATTCTTTTGGTGATGCGATGTTGATTTTACCGGAAGGAGTTAGTCAGTTGACAGTTGACAGTTGACAGTTATTCTTTCTCCCTCACCTCCCTCATCTTCCTCATCTCCCTCATCTCCCTCATCTCCCCTATCTCTCCTATCTCCCCCCACTCCCCACTCCCCACTCTCCTAAAACTTCATATTGAATTTTTAACTTTTCATATTGTAGTGGGTACTCTGACTTATAAGGATCTTAACAATAAGTACAGAGATTCCACTATGTATAGAAAATATCAACTTAAGCAGTGGTTTTGCGGTTTGTCGTCAATCACCAGCCACTACACTTGTGATTTGCAAAAGCCGCATTTGGGTTTTCTCTGTGCTGCATCGGCTTTTTTGGTGTTGGCTACACCGACAATTGTGAATTTACCAGGAAGCAAGTTGCTGGCACAAGTTCCTATTTCTCAAGATTTGGAAACAGCTAGTCTTTATCAACAAGGTGTCACCCGCTATAACCGCACTGACTGGCAAGGTGCAGAAAGTGCTTTTCGCCAAGCGTTGCAGCGAGAACCTAACATAGCAATGGCTAGGCATTATCTCGGAAATATATACCTGATGCAAAACCGTTTAGATGTGGCGGTGCAGGAATATCAAGAAGCAATTAGACTTAACCCCAACTTCGGCGAAACTTATTACAATTTGGGGTTAGCATTGCAACAAAGAGGCGAAAAAGACGGTGCAATTAGAGCTTATCGCCAAGCTGTGGTGATAGAACCTACAAGGGTAAATGGGTACTATAATTTGGGTTTGGTCTTGTATGAAAAGGGATTATTAGGGGAAGCGATCGCCACTTATCAAGATGCCATTAAACTAGATCCAACTAAAACTGAGGCTTATCATAATTTAGCGATCGCATTGCAACAGGCGGGTAAAATGGATGAGGCGATCGCGGCTTATAGAGAAGTTTTGAAGTTAGACTCCAAAAATGCCGCAGCCTACAATAATTTAGGTAGCCTCATAGCTATGCAGGGTAAACCTGATGAAGCGATCGCAGTTTATACCCAAGCTGTTCGCCAAGACCCCAGAAATGCCTTAGCTTATTATAATTTGGGGGTAACTTTATATAATCAAGGCGACTTGAAAAAAGCTAGTAATGCCTTTAAACGCGCTCAAGAAGAATATCGTCAGCAAGGTAACACAGAACAAATGGCGAAAAGTGAGCAGTTAATGCAGCAAGTAGGGCAGAAAATCGCAGAACAAGAACTGCAACAAAGACAAGCATCTGCACAGAAACCCACGGCTAATACAAACAGCCTTATAGAACAACTAACTCAATTAGCAGCGCCAAGAGAACAACCAGCTAATTTTGGTGAAGTACCTGTCTCAAATCAACAACCGCAACCTCAATCAATATTTCCTAGCCCATCACCGGATAAACTTGATAGTAAACCCAATTCGTAATTCGTCATTGAAAATATTTTTTGTGGGACGGGCAAAATGCCCGTCTTAATTTTTTTAAATAGGCAGACGATTAATATCTTTATTACAGCCTATAACTACCATTGCTGAACCACGTTCTAAACGTTTACCAGGGCTAGGGTTAATTTGAAACTTGCCATCCTGACTTACAGCTAATAAATTCAAACCGTAACGGTTGCGTAGTTGTAACTCTGCAATTGTTTTGCCGTGAAATTCATCTGGCACGATTAATTCTACGATACTGTTATCGGGGTCGAGGTCAAATCTATCAAGAATAGATGGTTTTGTCAGTGTACGTGCTAACGCACAACCCGCTTCATATTCAGGAAAAACTACATGGTCTGCACCTACTCGCTTTAATAGCTTGTAGTGAACTTCACTAGAAGCTTTAGCAACTACATGAGGTACACCAGCTTCTTTGACATTTAAAGTAGTAATTATGCTTTCTTGAACATAGTTACCAATTGCCACAATTACTGTATCAAATTCAAACATACCAGCTTCCTTAAGGGCTGCTGGTTCAGTTGAATCTAGTTGTAACGCATGACCAACTATTTCTTCTGTTAAAGCTGCGGATACTCGTCTTTCATCTATATCTGTTGCTAACACTTGGTAGCCTAATTTATGCAGTGTTGAACAAACAGAACGACCAAAACGACCCAAGCCAATGACAGCAAATTGATTATTATCTTTGCGCAAACTGCGAAAAAACCCTAACGATGACAAATTCACAGTCAATAATCCTTATTATTAATACTTGTATTGAAAGTAAAGGCTCTTAAACTACATTAAATTCAAATTTTATCAGTAGTCATTGGTCATTGATCCAAAGTTATTCTCCTTATCTCTCATCTCAAAACTAGCCTACAAGTAAGTTTTCTTCAGGATAGTGGATTCTTGTTGGTCGCGGGTCGCCTAATATAGCAGACATGAGTAATAAAACTCCGACTCTGCCTATATACATGGTGATAATTAAAACTAGTTTTGCAGCAGGAGAAACACTAGCTGTAATGCCTGTGGAAAGACCTACAGTAGCGAAGGCGGAAACAACTTCAAAGAGAATTTGGATAAAATCCAGTTTTGGGTCTGTGAGAGATATTAAAATTGTAGCTAAAATGACGGTTGTTATCGAACCAACTAAAACACCGACAGCTTTTAATATAAGAGAAATTGCTATCTTACGCTCATACAATAAAACTTCTTCTTTACCTTGAAGAATCGTTTTAGTACAGCTAGTTAAAACTCTTAGCGTAGTAGTTTTCATGCCTCCTCCCGTACCGCCAGGACTAGCACCAATAAACATGAGGGCAATTGTGATAAATAAACCAGCCGTTGTCATTTTGCCAATATCGATGGTGTTAAAACCAGCAGTTCGGGGAGTTACCGATTGAAACCAAGCTACTAAAAACTGATCTACTAAACCTAATGAACCAAAAGTTTGAGGATTTCTAATTTCAATCAGAAAAAATGTTATTGTACCAAGTATTAATAGTATTATTGTTGTACTAGTAGCTACTTTAAAATCTAGTGATAATATTAAAGTTTCCTTTTTGTGGCGAATGCGATCGCGCAACCAAATATAAGCTTCTAAAATTACTTGATAACCAATTCCCCCAAAGATAATTAGTCCTGTAATTGTAAAGACAACTAAAAAGGAAGATTGATAGCTTATCAAATTATCTTTAAACAAGCTAAAGCCTGCATTATTCCAAGCATTAATACTATGAAAAATTGCCAACCATAATCCCTCGCTCCATCCATATTGAGGAACAAATGCAGGCAATAGCAAAAATACACCAGTAATTTCAAAAATTAACGTGGTGGCAATAATTGAGCGGATAACTTGGGCGCTACCACTCATTCCAGGGCGGTCTAAAGCTTGCTGAATAGCTATTTTTTGACGTAAGTCAAATCTACGACCAATCAATAAAATTAGAAATGTGGTGGTTGTCATATAACCTAACCCACCAATTTGAGCTAACAGGGCAATAAAAAGCTGTCCCCAAAAGGAAAAATAAGTACCAGGATCAACTACAGATAATCCAGTTACACAAACGGCTGATGTTGAGGTAAACAAAGCCACAATTAAGTCATTCCATGTACCACTGCTTGTGGAGAAAGGCATCATTAATAAAACAGTCCCCACTGCTATGACAGCTAGAAAGCCCAGACAAATTGTGCGCGAAACAGTCATAAGTAATTCAAAATTCCCTACTTGACAGTCAAAATCATCAAATCCTCTGGCTCATAGGGACTTAACTATAAACTGTTACCAAATGGAGCCATAATGTTAATCTTCCCCTAGAAAAGCTAAAACTTTCTTATCTAATTAAAAACACACATGGTAGCCTACGAATATATTTTTTAGTCTAAGTTTGTCTTAACACGCTTTTCTCATGAGTGTAAACCTTTACCAAAGAATTAAGAAATTTTACGACGCTTCTTCAGGGTTGTGGGAGGAGATTTGGGGCGAACATATGCACCACGGATATTACGGTGCAGAAGGAACTGAACAAAAAAACCGTCGTCAAGCACAGATTGATTTGATCGAAGAATTGCTCAATTGGGCAGGAGTGAAAGAGGCAGAAAATATACTAGATGTTGGCTGCGGTATTGGGGGTAGTTCTCTGTATTTAGCCGAAAAGTTTCATGCTCAAGCTACAGGAATTACTTTGAGTCCAGTACAAGCTGCTAGAGCCACGGAAAGAGCTAAGGAAGCTGGTCTAGGTACTAGAAGTAAATTCCTAGTCGCCAATGCCCAAGCAATGCCTTTTGAGGATAATTCTTTTGACTTGGTTTGGTCGCTGGAAAGCGGCGAACATATGCCAGATAAAACCGGGTTTATGCAGGAATGTTATCGAGTCCTCAAACCTGGTGGTACGTTAATTATGGTGACATGGTGTCATCGCCCTATAGATGAAAAGCCTCTAACAGCAGATGAACAAAAGCATCTGCAAGATATTTACCAAGTGTATTGCTTGCCTTATGTAATTTCCTTACCTGAGTATGAAGCCATAGCTCGGCAACTACCATTAAATAATATCCGTACTGCTGACTGGTCGCAGGCAGTTGCCCCATTTTGGAATGTAGTTATTGATTCTGCTTTTACTCCTCAAGCAATCATCGGGTTATTACGTGCCGGTTGGACTACTATCCAAGGAGCGCTATCGCTAGGTTTGATGCGTCGCGGTTATGAGCGTGGGTTAATTAGGTTCGGTTTATTGTGCGGAAACAAGTAAGTAGACGGTAGAGGTACGATTATACTCGTTACCTCTCTCATTTCTGTGAAAGCCAAAATTGAGAATCTAGACTAAATATCGCTCTCTTAATTTTAATACTTCGACAAGCTCAGTACAAGTTTTGAATTTTGAATTTTATAAGTTACTCATGAGCCAAAGTTCTCAAAAAAGTCAGTTGCAACGCAAACCATCACCAGCATCTTTTCAATGGCTTTATGCCTTTTGGAAATTTTCTCGTCCACACACTATTATCGGCACGAGTCTTAGTGTTTTGGGTTTGTATTTAATTTCTGTTGCTGTTAGTTCGACAGGGTTCGCCATTACTCAGATAAATTCTGTTTTAGGCGCGTGGCTTGCTTGTCTGTGTGGCAATGTTTATATTGTGGGGTTAAATCAATTAGAGGACATAGAAATTGATAAAATTAATAAGCCACATTTGCCTTTAGCTTCAGGTGAATTTAGCCGCAAACAGGGGCAAATAATTGTTATCTTTACCGGAATTATTGCCTTATCACTTGCTTGGTTAAATGGGCCATATTTGTTTGGTATGGTAGCTATTAGCTTGGCAATTGGTACAGCCTATTCTTTACCACCAATTAGATTAAAACAGTTTCCTTTCTGGGCTGCTTTGTGTATTTTTTCAGTCAGAGGAACTATTGTTAATTTGGGGTTGTATTTACACTTTAGTTGGTTACTGCAAAACAAACAGTCAATTCCTTTATCTGTTTGGGTGTTAACTATATTTGTATTGGTATTTACATTTGCGATCGCCATCTTTAAAGATATCCCTGATATGGAAGGCGATCGCCTCTACAATATCACCACTTTCACCATTCAACTAGGCCCACAAGCTGTATTTAATTTAGCGTTGTGGGTGCTAACAGCTTGTTATTTAGGTATGGTGATAATTGGGGTGCTACGTTTAGGGGCGATTAACTCGGTATTCCTAGTAATTTCTCATCTCATAGTTCTATGTTGGATGTGGATGCAGAGTTTAGCTGTAGACACACATGATAAAACTGCGATCGCTCAATTCTATCAATTCATCTGGAAACTATTTTTCTTAGAATACTTAATGTTTCCTATTGCTTGTCTTTTAGCTTGAAACCATGCTCAACAATTTCCAATTAACAGATATTCTGGCGACTACAGCAGTCTTAATTAGTATCACCCTCCTAATTTACTTTGCTGTAAAAACATTAATTACATCTAACTTCTTTCAAAAAGGTATTAATCTTTATCAGCAAAAAGATTATCAAGGTGCAGAAGCAGCTTTTCGACGAGTTATAGCTATCAACTCTACCAATGATGTAGTCCGTTTATTTTTAGGGGATACTTTAAGGGAACAGGGTAGAGTTGCAGAAGCAACTGATTTATTTCAAGAAGTAATAAGCCGCAATCCCAAAAACCCTCAAGGTTATTTACGATTAGCAACTATTCTCATGGAGCAAGATAAACAAGCAGAAGCTAAAACTAACTTGCAACAAGCTCAAGAATTATTGCAAAAACAGCGTCAACCAGAAACAGCCAAAAAAATTGCTCGGTTATTAGAGCAAATGGAAACTAAATCGAATTAATATCGATTTAAAAAATCTTTGCAACACATTCATTGTCTGTAGGTATGTACATCTGTACGTCCTTACCCATATATCTGTCGTATTCTTTTTTAATTTGGTATGAGTTAAATCAAGCAAAGTCTGAACCTGCCTTCAGAGGTTCAGTTTGTGTAGAAGTCGAACTCAAGTTTATTACAAATAAAAAAAGGCTCTTGCTGTTACACAAGAGCCTAAAAAGCGTTTGATTGTCAGTGATGAAAGAAAACTTGAAACTTAGTCAAGATCATTCATGAACAATACTGGTTCAGTCTCACGGTCGATACCCTTCTCGAAACCACCAGCCGCAGCGCGAGCGCGTCCAGCGTGCCACAAGTGACCAATTAAGAAGAAGAAGCCTAACACAAAGTGAGAAGTAGCCAACCACGCACGAGGAGACACGTAGTTAAAGGAGTTAATTTCGGTAGCCACACCACCTACAGAGTTCAAAGAACCCAGAGGAGCGTGAGTCATATATTCAGCAGCACGACGAGCTTGCCAAGGCTGAATATCGTTCTTGATTTTATCTAGGTCAAGACCGTTAGGACCACGTAGAGGCTCTAACCAAGGGCCTTGGAAGTCCCAGAAGCGCATGGTTTCACCACCGAAGATGATTTCACCAGAAGGAGAGCGCATCAAGTATTTACCAAGACCTGTGGGGCCTTGAGCAGAACCAACGTTAGCACCTAAGCGTTGGTCACGAATTAAGAAGGTTAAAGCTTGAGCTTGAGAAGCTTCAGGGCCAGTGGGACCGAAAAATTCACTGGGGTAAACGGTGTTGTTGTACCAAACCATACAAGAAGCGATAAAGCCCATCAAGGACAAAGCGCCTAAGCTGTAGGAGAGGTAAGCTTCACCAGACCAGATGAACGCACGACGCGCCCAACCGAAAGGCTTGGTGAGGATGTGCCAGATACCGCCAGAGATACAAAGTAAAGCAACCCAAATGTGACCGCCGATAACATCTTCCATGTTATTGACGCTAACAATCCAACCTTCGCCACCGAAGGGAGCTTTGAGCAAGTAACCGAAGATAACAGCAGGGTTCAAAGTGGGGTTGGTAATTACACGTACATCACCACCACCAGGAGCCCAGGTGTCATAGACACCACCAAAGAACATTGCTTTCAATACCAACAGCAACGCACCGCATCCCAGGATGATTAGGTGGAAGCCGATGATGTTGGTCATTTTGTTCTTGTCTTTCCAGTCATAACCAAAGAAGGAAGAATATTCTTCTAAGGTTTCTGGGCCGCGAACGGCGTGGTAAATACCACCAAAGCCAAGTACAGCAGATGAGATTAAGTGAAGTACGCCAACTACGAAGTAGGGGAAGGTGTCGATAACTTCACCACCAGCACCTACACCCCAACCAAGGGTAGCGAGGTGAGGTAGGAGAATTAGACCTTGCTCGTACATTGGTTTTTCTGGAATGAAGTGAGCCACTTCAAACAGGGTCATAGCCCCAGCCCAGAATACAATCAAGCCAGCGTGAGCAACGTGAGCGCCCAGCAGTTTACCGGATAAGTTAATTAAGCGAGCATTACCAGACCACCAAGCAAAACCGGAAGATTCTTGGTCGCGTCCGCCGCTTAAGGTATTAGAGAGCGTTACCACGTGGTAGTACCTCTTCGGGGAATACAAATTTTTCGTGAGGCTGGTCTTGAGGAGCCATCCAAGCGCGGATACCCTCGTTCAGCAAAATGTTCTTGGTATAGAAGGTTTCAAATTCTGGGTCTTCTGCCGCACGTAACTCTTGGGATACGAAGTCATAAGCCCGGAGGTTCAATGCCAAACCGACAATACCTACAGCACTCATCCATAACCCTGTTACAGGTACGAACAACATGAAGAAGTGTAACCAACGTTTGTTGGAGAAAGCGATCCCGAAAATCTGTGACCAGAATCGGTTAGCTGTCACCATTGAGTAGGTTTCTTCTGATTGGGTGGGGTTGAAGGCGCGGAAGGTGTTTGCCCCTTCGCCGTCTTCAAATAGGGTGTTTTCTACTGTTGCACCGTGGATGGCACAGAGTAGCGCTCCACCGAGTACACCCGCTACGCCCATCATGTGGAAGGGGTTGAGTGTCCAGTTGTGGAAGCCTTGGAGGAATAGTAAGAAACGGAAGATGGCAGCAACACCAAATGAGGGTGCGAAGAACCAGCTTGATTGTCCCAAGGGGTACATCAAAAATACGCTGACGAATACCGCGATGGGTGCTGAGAATGCTAGGGCGTTGTAGGGTCTGATACCTACTAGACGCGCAATTTCAAACTGACGTAGCATGAAGCCAATTAAGCCAAAGGCTCCGTGTAATGCTACGAATGTCCATAAACCACCTAGCTGACACCAACGGGTGAAGTCACCTTGGGCTTCTGGCCCCCACAACAACAACAGGGAATGTCCCATGCTGTCTGCGGGGCTGGATACTGCCACTGTTAGGAAGTTTGCTCCTTCTAGGTAGGAGGATGCTAATCCGTGGGTGTACCAGGAGGTGACGAAGGTTGTGCCGGTTAGCCAACCGCCTAATGCGAGGAAGGCGCAGGGGAATAATAATATTCCTGACCAACCTACGAATACGAAGCGATCGCGCTTTAACCAGTCGTCTAGTACGTCAAACCACCCTCTACTGGGGGCGCGTCCTACTGCGATGGTCATTTAACTAAATCCTCTTTTACTAAAATTGCAACGTCGTTAAGCAGTGCTTTGGTTGGTTTTTCCGACTTTGAGCTACTACCGCGAGGAAATAACGTTTTTTTTGACATTCTCAGTAGCTTTTTTACTGCTGAGTTCCTGAGAGCTTACTAACTATTACAGTCAGCATTTCTCAGGGTTATGCCCTTACACGTACCATCATCTAGTAACCTAGCTTGTGGTATCTTAATGCTTCTTAACTTATCACATTCGGTGAGGTTTTGCTTAATTCACACAAGTGAATCAAGTATTTCTTATGAACCTAATTATTTACTATCAATATCAGAAATTTTACAATTTGACACAACTTTTCTCAGAAATCTTGAAATTGGGAGTGAGGAGATGGAGGAGATAGGAGGATAGAATTGTTAACTCTTGCCTCCTGCTTTTTGACTAGGGACTGTTGACTATGGACTAATGACTAATAACCAATGACCAGCTTGCAAGACATCCTGTTCAAATGGCAGACTCTAAAAGGGAAGAACTCACGAGCCAAGATATTTCCATGACGGCATCAACAACAGTTAACAAAGGCGATTCACCTAATGGTGATAGTTCAGCTTCTAGCATCCTCCATCAAAAAGTTCTCGGTTCTCGTCGGTTCAGTAACTACTGGTGGGCAAGTATTGTCACACTAGGGGCAACTGGCTTTTTGTTGGCGGGTATATCTAGTTACCTAAAAGTTAATTTACTCATAGTTACCGATCCAACTCAACTGGTATTTGTACCCCAAGGGTTGGTAATGGGATTATATGGCACGGCTGGCTTGCTTTTAGCCTTGTATCTGTGGCTAGTTATCCTTTGGGATGTAGGCGGCGGTTATAACGATTTCAATCGTGAAACGGGTTATATCAAAATTTTTCGTTGGGGATTTCCTGGAAAAAACCGCCAGATTGAAATTAACAGTCGTATACAAGATATACAGTCTGTAAGGATAGATATTAAAGAAGGTTTAAACCCTCGCCGCGCCCTTTACTTACGAATGAAAGGTCGCCGAGATATACCTTTAACTAGAGTCGGTCAACCGTTACCTTTGTCAGACCTAGAAACTCAAGGCGCACAGTTAGCGCGGTTCTTGGGAGTACCTTTGGAAGGGCTTTAGGAAAGATGAGGGGTGAGGGGGATGAGGAAGATGAGAGAGATACCAAGTAAAGTCTTCCCCATCTCCCCCTACTTCCCCCACTCCCCCATCTCTTTCAGCACGGGCTGAACGCCCAGCTACCGCTAACAGCACTCCCCAAAAGAGGCTAATATACTCTGGTTGAGTCAGTAATTGACAATGCGGTTAAAATTTTCACAATTCTTGGTTGCGTTTTTGCTTATCGGTTCCCTGATGTTGGCAGGCTGTAATGCTCAGGAGGTGGGTTCTAATGCTTCTCCAACATCTACAGCAGTGGCAACAACCACTTCGACTACTACTGAAGCAACATCTGTTTCTGAAACCACTAGTGAGAGTACTCCGGGAATGACAAACTCTTTACCACGCCTCGAAGGCAAAGCTACTGTGGTAATTACTGTTAAAGGGTCGCCTATTACTGTCGAAGTAGACGGTACAAATGCCCCAATCACAGCTGGCAATTTCGTTGATTTAGTCCAAAAGGGTGTATACGACGGTACAGTCTTTCATCGCGTGGTTCGTCAGCCTCAACCTTTCGTAGTCCAAGGCGGCGATCCTCAAAGTAAAGACCCTAAAAGTTCTCCTCAAGTTTGGGGAACTGGTGGTTATGTTGATCCAAAAACCAACACTGAACGCCGTATTCCTTTGGAAATTAAACCCAAAGGCGAAGCAACCCCAATTTATAGCAAAACATTCGAGTCTGCTGGTATAACAAAACCACCTGAGTTACAACATAAACAAGGGGCGGTAGCAATGGCGCGATCGCAACAACCAGACTCTGCTTCTTCTCAGTTTTACTTTGCTTTAGCTGATTTAGGCTTCCTCGACGGTAACTATGCTGTATTTGGTCAAGTTACTCAAGGCTTTGACGTAGTGAACAAAATTCAGCAAGGCGATCGCATCGACTCGGCTAAGGTTACTCAAGGTGCTGAAAATTTAAAAGCTGCGCAATAAGCATGAGATTAGGGATTGGTTACAGGAATTGGGAATAAAGGGAATAATTGCCTTTTCTTTGTTTTCTCATCTCTAATCCAAATTGCACATGATTGAAGTTGTCATAACTGGTATTGGGCTAGTTTCAGCCTTGGGTACAAGCCTAGAGGAGAGTTGGCAAAGTTTAATTGCTGGTAAGTCTGGAATCAAGTGGCATCAGCCATTTCCAGAGTTAGCACCTCTACCTCTAGGCTTAATTGGTGAAAAGCCGAGTAATTTACAGAGTTTGACTAAGGTGGTTGTAGATGCAGCCCTCAAAGATGCTCTTTTAGTACCACCTTTAAATGATTGTGCAGTAGTTGTAGGTTCTAGTCGCAGTTATCAAGGAGTATGGGAAAGACTAGCACGAGAAATTTATGCTGGTGAAACTGCCAAGGAAGAAAAATTAGCAGATTGGTTAGATACTCTACCCCACATGAATGCGATCGCTACGGCACGACAAGTTGGGGCAACAGGGGCAATTATTTCACCAATGGCAGCTTGTGCTACAGGAATTTGGGCGATCGCCCAAGCAGCAATTCTCATCCAAACGGGGCAATATCAACGAGCGATCGCTGGCGCTACGGAAGCACCAATTACGCCTTTAACTTTGTCAGGGTTTCAACAAATGGGGGCATTGGCGAAAACAGGAGCCTACCCTTTTGATGTGAATCGGGAAGGTTTGGTATTAGGTGAAGGCGGGGCTGTGTTTGTATTGGAAGCAAAAGAGTTAGCAAAGCAGCGTCAGGCAAAGATTTATGGCGAAATTTTGGGATTTGGGTTGACAAATGATGCTTATCATAGTAACCAATTAGAGCCTGAAGGTAAGAGTGCGATCGCAGCTATTCAGCAATGTTTAAAACGTAGTCAGTTAAAATATGTTGACATTGATTACATTCACGCTCACGGTACAGCTACCCAGTTAAATGACCAAATAGAAAGCCAAGTCATTCAAAAATTATTTCCTGCAAAAGTAGCAATTAGCTCTACTAAAGGCAGTACAGGTCATACTTTAGGCGCATCAGGTGCTTTAGGGGTAGCTTTTTCGCTTCTAGCTTTAGAGCAAAAAATAATACCTCCTTGCGTCGGGTTACAGAAAACAGAATTTGATTTGAATATAGTAAATACAGCCCAGCATAGCCAAATTCAACGGGTTTTGTGTTTCAGCTTTGGCTTTGGTGGGCAAAATGCTGTTATTGCTTTGGGCAAGAGTAGTTAGAGAGGAGAATTTACCACAATATTTAGCTGATTTCTCTTTTAATACCAATTCACAAAAAATATAATACAGATGCAAACGCTTAAACCTATGCTACGTCTAGTTTTCTTAATTTTGAATTTTGTTCGCCTTTGGCGTTCCCGAAGGGTATTTTGAATTTTGAATTGGTATAAGCTCAATGCCATATTTTCAGAAATGGATATGATAGAAAAGTAGATAAAACTTAAAGAATATTCATCAAATGCTGATTGACTCCTCTGGCTTGTCCAAGGTCAAAGACTCAGTAACAAAGCAAATCTTTTTCGGTAATGAACCCACTACCGAATTAATTGCCATCCTTAGCGTCTATTTTGTCCAGGGAATTTTGGGGTTAGCCCGGCTAGCCGTCAGCTTTTTTCTTAAGGATGAATTATTGCTAAGTCCTGTACAGGTATCAGCATTATTAGGAGTTGTTGCCTTACCTTGGATGATAAAACCATTATTTGGCTTTATCTCAGATGGCTTACCGATATTTGGCTATCGTCGCCGACCTTACCTAGTGCTATCAGGAATACTGGGGGCGATATCTTGGGTGAGTTTGGCCACAATAGTTCATACTAGCTGGGCGGCAGCTTTAGCGATCGCTCTTGGTTCTCTGTCCGTCGCAGTGAGTGATGTGATAGTTGACTCGCTAGTTGTGGAACGCGCCAGAGCAGAATCTCAGGCAAATGTTGGATCACTACAAGCATTATGTTGGGGTGCTTCTGCCTTTGGTGGCTTGATCACAGCGTATTTTAGCGGGTTGCTGCTTGAACATTTCACCACCCGAACAGTATTTTGGATTACCGCCTCATTCCCTCTCATTATCTCAGGAGTAGCTTGGTTGATTGCTGAGTCTCCCGTTAATAAAGATGACAGCAACACCAATCTCCTCAGTGTCAAGCATCAATTACAACAACTGCGCCAAGCATTCGCACAAAAAAGTATTTGGCTACCAACAGCATTTATTTTTATTTGGCAAGCCACACCTACTGCTGACTCAGCCTTTTTCTTCTTCAGCACAAACGAACTCCATTTTGAACCAGAATTTTTAGGGCGAGTACGTTTAGTGACAAGTCTTGCTTCTTTAATTGGTGTTTGGATTTTTCAACGTTTCTTAAAAAGCGTTTCTTTTCGACTAATTTTTGGTTGGAGTACAGTTATCTCCACAGTTCTGGGAATGACAATGCTGCTGTTGGTAACACACACAAACAGAGCTTTAGGGATAGATGACCGTTGGTTTAGTTTGGGTGATAGCCTTGTTCTCACCGTCATGGGACAAATTGCCTACATGCCAGTGTTGGTATTATCAGCTAGGCTTTGCCCTCCTGGTGTAGAAGCTACATTATTCGCCTTATTAATGTCAGTCTTCAACTTAGCAGGCATGGTTTCTTACGAAGTAGGCGCTATCATCATGCACTGGCTGGGAATTACAGAAACTAACTTTGATTCACTTTGGCTTTTGGTATTAATTACTAACCTCAGCACACTATTACCATTGCCGTTTCTCAACTGGTTGCCATCTGATGAAGCAGAAGCTGAAACTTCGGTATTAGTGCCAGATTCTGCTAATAGCCAAGTATCTAATTTAGTACCCGAATAATATACTCTGTGTCTCTGAGCCTCTGTGTTTGAATAAAAATTCTTCATTCTTCTCCACAGAGAGAAAGCTTTTTCATCTCATACTCTCATTTTTAGATATGCAAAGTTTCAAAACTCAAGAAAAAGACACTTCACAAAAGTCATATACTCGTGAAGACTGGCAAGGGGGATATCAATCTCTAACGCAAGAATTTGATTATTGGATTGATGATTTAGAAGGAGAAATTCCTTCAGAATTGCAAGGTACATTATTTAGAAATGGGCCAGGATTACTTGATATAAACGGGCAAAGTATTCATCATCCATTTGATGGCGATGGTATGATTAGCCGCATCACCTTTGTGAATGGTCGCGCTCATTATCGCAACCGTTTTGTACATACAGAAGGATATTTAGCAGAAAAAAACGCTGGTAAAATTCTGCATCGTGGAGTTTTTGGTACTCAAAAACCAGGTGGTTGGTTAGCAAATATTTTTGATTTCAAATTGAAAAATATTGCTAACACAAATGTCATTTATTGGGGTAATAAACTTTTGGCATTGTGGGAGGCTTCCGAACCTTACCGTCTTGACCCTAAAACTTTGGCAACCTTGGGTAGAGAATATTTTAATGGCGTTTTATCAGCAGGTGAAGCTTTTGGCGCTCATCCCCGATTTGACCCTAGTTGTGAACAAGATAATGGCGCACCTTGCTTAGTTAATTTTTCAATTAAGCCAGGATTATCCACTAAAATCACCATTTTTGAGTTAAATCCGGCGGGTGAGGTTGTGAGAAAACACGCTCACCATGTGCCAGGGTTTTGTTTTATCCACGATTTTGCCATCACGCCTAATTACTGCATTCTATTTCAAAACCCTGTTAATTTTAACCCCATACCTTTTGCTTTAGGGTTACGTGGTGCTGGTGAGTGTATTCAAGTACAGAAAAATCAGCCAACAAAAATTATTGTTATTCCTCGCTTTCCTCAAGCTGGACAAGAACAGGTCAAAATATTAAAAGTGCGATCGGGTTTTATCTTCCATCACATTAATGCTTTTGCAGTGGGAGAGGAAATTTTTGTAGACTCGATTTGCTACGACTCTTTACCAGAAGTAAAGCCGGAAAGCGATTTTCGTCAAGTTGATTTTGAAGCGATCGCACCTGGACAACTTTGGCGCTTTTACCTTAACCTCAAGGATGGGACGGTAGAACGTAAGTTAATTGAGGCTCGTTGTTGCGAGTTTCCTACCATCCACCCTGCTAATGTGGGGCATTCTTACCGATACTTATATATAGGTGCGGCTCATGCAGCTACAGGTAATGCACCATTACAAGCATTACTGAAAATAGATTTAGAGTCTGGGGAAAGACAGCTTTGGAGTGCAGCACCACGCGGTTTTATGGGTGAACCTATTTTTGTACCTCGTCCGGGTGCAGAAAAGGAAGATGATGGTTGGATACTGGCTTTAGTGTATGATGCGGCTCATCATCGTTCGGATGTATTTATTTTAGATGCTAGTGATTTTAATAAAGGCCCTGTAGCGCGGCTACATCTTAAGCATCATGTACCCTACGGTCTTCACGGCAACTTTACCCCAGAAGTATTTATCTAGATTTCTGTTGTCATTGTTGCACAACTTCCACTGTTAAACCAGTAATTCGAGCGTTGGCGCAAGCCCACCGTAGGTGTTAGCTTCAATTCACATGCCCTCTGCTAACAAGTTGAGGGCTATTCCACGCGCTTTCTCTTTCATCATTTAATAAATTACTGACTCGTGCATCGTGTCTATCCTGAGTAAACGCTGAATTATCCTTGTTCTAATACTAGCCTAGTCAATATTGCTGTTGATGCTGTGAGATGATTTTGCATTTGGCGATCGCTAAAATAACATCTATTAAGAATCAGGTTTTGTAATTCGTTATCCACTGGGATAGCACTGGAGTCTGCAAGTTTGACCAAGGATGGAAGACAGCTTAAGGGGTTGTACTGTACCATGACAGTTTTCAGTTAGATTAGCTGGTTATATTTTAGAGTTAGAATAATCAAGCCTTTCTTGATTCCACACTCAACAGCCACATTTCGCCTGTGACAGATAGTATTTATATATGAACGCTACACAAGAACAACTAAAAGTAAAACTTGAGCAGGCAATGGTTGCTGCTTTTGGTGATGAGTACGCCACAGTAGATCCGATTTTAGTTCCTGCTAGTAATCCTAAGTTTGGTGATTATCAAGCCAACGTTGCTTTATCGTTGAGTAAAAAGTTAGGACAGCCGCCGAGAGCGATCGCCTCTGCTATTGTTGAGAAGTTGGATGTCTCCCAAATCTGCGAAACTCCAGAAATTGCTGGCCCTGGTTTTATTAACCTGAAGCTGAAAACAGCATACTTAGAAGCACAACTCCAGGCTATTCACGCAGACTCACGCTTAGGCGTTCCTACAGCTAAACACCCACAACGAGAAATTGTCGATTTTTCCGGACCGAATATTGCTAAGGAAATGCACGTCGGACACTTGCGTTCTACCATTATCGGTGATTGCATTGCCCGGATCTTAGAATTTCGCGGACATGATGTATTGCGGTTAAATCATGTGGGTGACTGGGGTACGCAATTTGGCATGTTAATTGCTTACCTAAGAGAAGTTTACCCCCAAGCTCTGACAACAGCCAATGCTTTAGATATTGGTGATTTAGTCAGTTTTTATCGCAAAGCCAAGCTAAGATTTGATGCAGACGAAACCTTCCAAGAAACTGCACGCCAAGAAGTTGTGAGATTACAAGCAGGCGCAGAAGATACGCTTCATGCTTGGAAGTTATTATGTGAACAATCACGGCAAGAATTTCAAGTAATTTATAATTTGCTTGATATTCAAGTAACTGAACGCGGTGAATCTTTTTATAATCCCTTACTACCAACAGTGGTAGAAGATTTAGAAAAGTCTGGTTTATTAGTAGAAAGTGAAGGGGCAAAATGTGTCTTTTTAGATGGTTTCAAAAATAGAGAAGGCGAACCTTTACCCTTAATCGTCAAGAAATCTGATGGCGGTTATAACTACGCCACAACAGATTTAGCCGCACTACGTTACCGCATTCAAAAAGATGAAGCAAAACGGATTATTTATGTCACCGATGCGGGACAAGCAAATCATTTTGCCCAATTCTTTCAAGTAGCACGTAAAGCAGGCTGGGTTCCTGATGATGTGGAACTGGTTCACGTTCCCTTCGGTTTGGTGTTAGGGGAAGATGGGAAAAAATTTAAAACCCGTTCCGGTGATACTGTTAGGTTACGGGATTTGTTAGATGAAGCAATTTCTCGCGCTCATGCAGATTTAGAAGCTAGATTAAAAGAAGAAGAACGGGAAGAAACAACAGAATTTATTGATAAAGTTGCCCAGGTAGTTGGTATTAGTGCGGTGAAATACGCCGACTTAAGCCAAAACCGCACAAGTAACTATATTTTTAGTTACGATAAAATGTTGGATTTAAAAGGCAATACTGCCCCTTATATGTTGTATGCTTATGCCCGGATTCAAGGTATTAGCCGTAAGGGGGAAATTGACTTTGCTCAGTTGGGAGATAATGCCAAAGTCATATTACAGCATGAAACGGAATTTGCCTTAGCTAAATACTTACTACAACTAGGCGAAATTGTTAGGACTGTAGAAGAAGATTTACTTCCTAACCGCTTGTGTGAATATCTCTATGAGTTAAGTAAAAAATTCAATGCTTTTTACGATCGCAATCAAGGTGTTCCTGTATTAAGTGCGGAGGAACCACTGCGGACATCCCGTTTAGTTCTGTGCGATTTAACAGCAAGAACTTTAAAACTAGGCTTGTCGTTATTGGGTATTGAGGTGTTAGAGAGAATGTGATTTTGCTTTTCTTTGGTGGGCAATGCCCACCCTACCTATATTTCTTATAAATTACGAATTACGAATTACGAATTATCTCTATCTTTCCCCTCAAGAATTTCCGTAGCTTTTTCAGCAGAAAGAGGTTTGTAGAAAAAGAAACCTTGGACATTCTCACAATTAATTGACTTTAAAAAATCAAATTCTTCTTGTTTTTCCACCCCTTCAGCAGTTAGTTGTAAACCCAAACTTCTGCCCAATGCTACAATCGCCTTAACAATGTGTGCGACCCTGGCATCTGTGGTCAATGATTTGATGAAAGACGCATCAATTTTCAAGGTGTGGAGCGGTAAAAGTTGTAATCTCGATAGGGAAGAATGACCAGTACCAAAGTCATCAATAGCAATATCAACACCCATCAGTTGTAATTTTTCTAACACACTCCTGGTAAATTCTAAGTCCTCAATTGCTGTAGTTTCTGTAATTTCCAACTCTAAAAACTCAGGTGCTAATCCTGTCTCTGTTAGAATTTGCGAGACAACTTCTAGTAAATTGGGTTGGCGGAACTGTTTAGGAGACAGATTTACAGCCATTTTTAACGGTGGTAGTCCAGCTTGTTGCCAGGCACGAGTCTGCATACAGGCTGTTCGTAACGCCCATTCCCCAATAGGTATGATTAGTCCAGTTTCTTCTGCAATGGGAATGAATACACTTGGTGCTACCACCCCCATTTGGGGATGCTGCCAGCGTAACAATGCTTCCATCCCTGTAATTTGTCCTGTGAAAATATTGACGCGGGGCTGATAGTACACTGTTAATTCTTGGTTTTCTAGAGCATGGCGCAGGCTTTTTTCTAAAATTAGTAGTTCAGGAGTTTTGCCACTTAAACTAGTAGTGTAGTATTTATAGTTATTTCTACCTGCGTCTTTAGCGTGATACAAAGCTGCATCGGCGTGTTTAATTAAAGCTTCCGCATCAGGACTATGTTCATCCAACAAGGCGATGCCTAAACTAGCGCTGACGTAAAGCTCATGACCATCTAAATCGAAAACATCTTCTAAAGCTTTTAAAATCCTGCAAGCTGCCTGAGTGACTTCTTCTAAATATTTAATTCGTGGCAAAAGGATGGTAAATTCATCACCTCCCCAACGAGAAACAGTGTCTCCACTGCGCAGACAGTCCCCCAATCTTCGCGCCACCTGTTGTAATAAGCGATCGCCTAAACTATGACCAAGGGTATCATTAATTACTTTGAAGCGGTCTAAGTCAAGAAACATCACCGCTAAACTCTCTTGACGGCGCAACGCATTGGCTATAGCTTTAGCAAGTAATTCGTTAAATAATAAGCGATTAGGTAATCCCGTCAGTAAATCATGCAGTGCTTGGTAGCGAATTTTTTCTTCTACTTGTCGGCGTTGCCAAGCACCACTGATACTAGCTGCCATTGTTAACAGCGTCGATTCTTCATGTTTTGACCAGTAACGTTCTTGACTGCAATCTGCTAAACCCAAGAACCCCCAAAATTTACCTTCTAAATGCAGGGGGACTAATAATAGCGATTGAACACCATCTCGTCTCAGGAGTTCGCGTTCGGCATCGGGTAATTCTCGCGTCAGTTCATTGATTGAATGACCACTGTATAAAATACTATACCAACGTGTTAATCCTACAGACTGATAGGATTGATTTTGCCAGTGGAGGTGAGCAGACGAAAGATGAGAGCGATACCATTCAAATTGCAAACTGACGGCTGCCCCTTTACCATTGTGAACATGATTTTTAAATAAATAAGCACGGTCAGCCTTAGCCGCTTCACCCACCACAGCTAGAGCTTTGCCAATAGCGGTTTCATAATTCATTTCCACAACCAAGCAATTAGTAGCTTCCGCTACTGCTTGTAATAGGCGATCGCGCTGACGTAGTTCGATTTCTGCTTGTTTTTGTTCAGTAATATCTCTAGTAATATAAGTTCTAATTAAATCACTTTCTAATAAATGATGAACTGATTGCTCAAAAACTGCTCCGCCAACAGTCACTTCCCGAACAAAAGGATTAATTTTAGGATTTTCCGTAACATTCAAAATTCCTTTTAACAGAGGATGCTCTGGGCCA
The DNA here is from genome assembly GCF_019976755.1 of Nostoc sp. MS1. Taxonomy (NCBI): domain Bacteria; kingdom Bacillati; phylum Cyanobacteriota; class Cyanophyceae; order Nostocales; family Nostocaceae; genus Nostoc; species Nostoc sp. MS1. The sequence continues at coordinate 1,576,016 of NZ_AP023441.1, read as the reverse complement.
AGTTCCCGTAAATCTGGGAACTTAAGAGCAGCAGCCGGATTGAGATAGGTGACTTTTCCCTCTACATCTGTTTCAATAATTGGATTGGGTATCAGTTCTGGAAACGATGCTAAACGTGCTAAGGCATTCTCACTAGCACCCTCAAACTCAGTATCAACAATTACGGTTTGAAAAGGATTAGCAACTTGGGATTTATCAGATAAAAAACCAGATAAATCATCTGCTTGTGCAGATGCAAAAAAAGCTTTTTCGGAAATGTGGGAAACAGCGTAATACTTAGCCTGAGCTTGATTGCTGCCAAAGCTAATCACATCCCCGTGCTGGAGATTATGAGAATAACATCTATTGCCGTTTACAATTAAACCATTAGTACTTCCTTGTCCTTTAAAGTTACCATCGATAATGCGAAAGCTACATTGGTCAGTTCCAGGAATAGTTACCCGCAATAGAATGGCGTGTTGTCTTGATACTGAGCGACAATGAATAACAATAGCATTACTATTATGCCGTCCAATAGAATAAGTAGCCTCTTGCAGTGGTATAGTGCGATGTCCTTGTAAGTCTTGGACAACTAGAATGTGGCGAATTTTTTCCCACTCATTGCCTGGCATTATGATTTCTTAAATCCTCATTTATTTGAATATTGAATTGGAATATATTGTTGATATTTTTATTAAAGCTGTTAGTGTCAATTTAAAAGGATGCTTACCTAAATAATCCAGGTTCCATAGATTGATAATAATCGCTATTTATTGCTTTCTCCAAGACGGAGAGAGGTTTCAAGCTTTACATTTTCCTGTTTATATTTTCTTTATTATCTAGAATAAATTTAATTGCCTAATATCATACATGATATATATGCGGATATTTATATTAAGTATTGACTATAACTAAATAAAATAGGCTTTTACCTCCTCTGCATTCTACGTAATGATACTTAATTCAATCGCAGTAAACTTATTATACATAATACAATATAATGTGATTAAGCGGTAATAAGCAATAGCTCATTTGTATTTATCTAAGAACATTACTAACCAATTATCAAATACTAACAACACAGTTATTATGTAGTGTTTAAATGAACATAGTATTAAATTAGGAAAGTTATGGAAAAGGATGGGGTAATAGTTATGGTCACTCACCTATTACCGATCGCCATCGCCATCAAGGTATAACAAACGCTACAGCAGAATCGTTCAGAGACTAAAAAGGATTATTATAAATTAGGGAAAAATACAGTCCATTTTCTTGCCATGTTCTGGCTGCTGAATCTACGGATATAAGAGGAATCCCCCAATCAAGCCGAGCCGTAAAACGATCGCCACTTGACCAGCGCAAACCTAGACCAACGGCCGCCAAGGTATTAGGGTCGGGGTCTGCTCGCTGATTATTCCAGGCTACGCCCAAATCTACAAAAGGGGTGACTTGCAATAGGCCACTGTTTTGGGGTAAACGCAGAATCGGGATTTGTACTTCAGCCGAAGCAAAAGCGCCATTATCTGTTAACAGATAATCTTGTCGATATCCTCTAACGCTATCTAAACCACCTAAACCAAATTGCTCCAAAGATAAAAGCCTTGTAGATGCGATTTGTGTATTGGCTTTTACTATTAACAAGGTATCTGGAGCTAAAAGACGCGCCCATTGTGCTTGTCCCTGCCAAGAAAAGAAGCGGCTATCAGGTTCTTGGGCATTAACAGTGGCATTTAATGCACCTATACCTAGATTAAATTGCGATCGCACTGCAAAAACTTCTCGGCTGTTACGAGTAGTCCATTCTTGAAAAAAGCGTAATGCAGATATGCGAGTTCTCCCTTGTTCATCAGCACCAGGGGAAAGTTCATTGAGAGGTACACCAAAGCTTTCCAGCACTGAGGAAGATATTTCACTTTCTCGGCGAGAAGCAGTTAAACCAATCGCTAATTCCTGGGTAGGAGATTGCATCAGTGGTTGACGGTAGGTAATTTCGTAGTAACGAGAAGAAGACTCGATATCAAGAGTGCTAAAAGGTTGTTCAATGACACGACTGGAGGAAGTGCCAAAGTTAAAACTCAGCGTACCATTACGGGAATTAAGAGGTAAAGTGTAGCTCGTATCAAAAGTATTACTGCCATCAGTATTGCTATAAGCTGCACTGAGGCTATCGCCTAAACCTAGCAAGTTGGCTTCACTGAGTTGAATCCGACGGCGAAAACTACCCACTCCGGGCGATCGCCCATTATCGATCGCTAACTGAACATTGAGGGTTTTCGCTTCGGCGATTTGTACCTGTAGTATGCTAGTACCTGGACGAGAACCTGCTGATAATTCGGCTGAGAGATTTTGAATTAAAGGGTTGAGTTGTAGTAGCTGTAGTGCTTCTAGTAACTTATCGCGGTTGAGGGGTGGTTGAGTGGCGATCGCTAAACGACTACGTACATAATTAGAGTTGAGTCGCCGATTACCGCTAATTTGAATATCCTCTAACCTCCCTTCCACCACCTGAATTTTAATCACACCAGATTTAATAGTTTGGGGTGGGATATAAGCACCAGAAGTAATATAACCCTTACTAACGTATAGTTCGGTGATTTTAGACCGCGCCTGAAACAATTCTGCTAAAGTAATCGGTCGTTGAGTAAACTCAGCTGTAGCCTGGGCTAACTCTTGTTGACTAAACACCGTGCTGCCGACGACCTCAAACCTTTGTACTGTGATTGTTTGAGGTGTATCGGTTGGTGTTGGTTGCTGTGGGTTGATATCCCCTGAAGGCGGTTCAAGTAACTCTGCTGGTGGTGGTAGTTGCTGTGGCGGCTGGGGAGAAGGTAAAGGAGCGGGTATAGGCGGTTGGATATCTTGTGGCTGCGGCAGTTGTTGCGGCTGATTTACAGCTTGAGCCTTCACAGGTTGCACATATATACTGTTGAGTACCAAAAAGATACTCAAAGACAACCAAGACACTGCAAGCTTTGGGCGGCGATAAATCATGCTAATAAGGTGTTATTTGCCAACAATAATGAGATTTGTACGGCTACGGCTTTAGGAGTGAATATTACTTCATCTTTTACGGTCATTACACACTTACCAACAAAATTTTATCTAGTAAGAGTAATATTAAATTTCTGAAATAGGAACAGGTTACAGAGGAAGCAAACCAATGACCAATGACCAATGACCAATAACTAATGACCAACCTCAACAATTAACTTACCAAAATTATCGCCTCGCAACAAGCCAATAAAAGCTTTAGGGGCATTTGCCAAACCTACAACAATATCTTCTTTGTACTTCATTTGCCCTGACTGCAACCATCCACTGACATCACGGGCAAAATCAGAAAAACGGTGTTGGTAGTCACTGACTAAAAAACCCTTAATTAAAGCTCTTTTAGTCAATAAAGGTAGCAAATTCGGCCCTGGAGGTGGGGAAGTAGAATTATATTGAGAAATCAAGCCCACCAAGGGGATTCTCGCTCCCAAGTTGATTTGCTGCAAAACAGCTTCTAAAATTTCCCCGGCTGTATTGTCAAAATAAATATCTATACCATCGGGTGCAGTTTCTTTCAACGCTGAAGATAGTGGTTGTGTTCGGCGGTTAATTCCTGCATCAAAGCCTAATTCTTTCACGATATAATCAAGCTTTTCATCACTGCCTACAATTCCTACAACTCTTGCGCCCTTAATCTTAGCAATTTGACCTGCTACTGTACCAACAGCACCAGAAGCAGCAGAAACTACTACAGTTTCCCCAGCTTTAGGTTGTCCTATATCTAATAAAGCAGCATAGGCAGTTAGACCAGGCATACCTAATACACCCAAATTGTAGGATAGAGGAGCCTGTGTTGAGTCGAGTTTGCGTAGTGTTTCACCTTTAGCAACAGCGTAAGTTTGCCAACCATGACTGCTAAGAACAAAATCTCCTGGTTGAAAGTCTGGGTGATGCGATTTAATTACTTGGCTGACTGTTCCACCAACAATAACTGAGTTTAATTCCGTTGAGGCTGCATAAGAAGCATTGGCACTAAGACGACCACGCATATACGGGTCAAGGGATAGATAAATAGTACGATTGAGAACTTCACCTTCCCCTGGTTCGGGAATAGGTGTTTCTATCAGAGCAAAATCACTCTCTTTTGGTTCTCCAACAGGGCGGTTTTTGAGTAGGATTTGTTGGTTGCTTGCATCAGCCATAGAAATTTTGTTTAATATATAGAACTGATGCTTAAGTTACATGAAGTCTTTGATTTTTTCATCAGGCGATCAGCCATGCCCTACCTAATATAACTAAGCGTTATTAAACATTGGCTGAAGAAATAGCTTCCCTTCTGCTACTCGTCTACGCTTCAAGCCAGCCTCAACGGGACTACTAGGGTTTCTGTACATAATTAGTGTGGATTCAATATTGTCCCATTCTTGGTTCTTCAAGACTCTAGAAATAGTCTCGAAACCCTTAGAACCGTAAAAATTAGCACCCAAGTTATAAGCAAAACTTAATAAAGCTCCCTGTTGGTAAGGGCTAAAATCTTGCCAGCCGGGTATTTTTTCTAAAGAAGGTAAATAGTTACGTTCTAATTGAATAATTAATAGTTCATCTGCTTCTGCTTCGGTAATTTTCTCACCTAACGACCATTCGCTACCATCTTTTTTACAGGTGGAACCCCAGCCAATGGTGTAAGGTTTACCTTTAGATAAAGGATCAGGGTAAGCAGTCAGCTTACATCCTTCAAATTCCTTAATCAGCTTCACCCCAGGTAGTGGTAATTTGCCAGAAGTGCCACCATAAAGTTCTGCTAGTTGTTGAATTAACTTATTTAGAACCGTGCGTGTTTCTAATCCTACAACTCCATCAGGAGTAACACCTTGTTTTTGCTGAAATTGTTTGACAGCGACTTCTGTTTTGTCACCAAAGTTACCATCCACTCGACCTGGATCGAATTTAAGTTTAATTAAGCATTCTTGCAATTCACTCACTTGTGAACCTTTTCCACCTTTTTGCAGAGTTTCAGTAAGACTCATCTTCAACCTAGTTGTTTGATTAATAGTTTATACAAATAATAATCAAACCTGTCTGTCTTTATACGCAAAGCTTCTGTAATAAAAAGTTATATATAGAGGTTTTTTTCCCTCTATGCCTCTGTATCTCTGTAGTTAATTATACTACTAAGAAAAAGAGGGATCAATAATATTTCTCTACTGTGCAATTAGAATATTTATCTAATTAGAAAATAGGTGTTTTTTAAGCTACCAATGTGCTTATTAAGCCTAATATTTGGATACATAAAATACAAAACAAAATAATTTATTTCGACTAAAATCATCATTTGATAATAAACTTATGCTAACCTCTATTAACTAATGAATGTTACCTTATATCAGTATCTTGATGAATGGCTATACTGATATATTAGAGATTGATTATCATAGAATTAATAACTTTTAGATTAAGTTGATGCTATCAACAACATCTTAACCTTAGCAAATGGGCAATTTAACATGGTCTCCCCCAAAATCCTAGTTGTTGAGGATGAAATAGTCCGGGCATTAAATATTAAAAATACTTTACAATCATTAGGTTATAATGTTCTAGAGATTACAAAATCTCCTGAAGAAGCAATTAAAAAAGTAGCAGACATCCACCCAAATTTAGTATTATTTGATATTTCTATATCTCAAAGAAATAATGATTTACAATTAGCAAATACTATTCAGACTGATTTCCATATACCCGTGTTATATCTAACTGAGTATTCAGATTATTTAGAACTGCATAAAAATCAAAAATATCAGTCATATAACTATCTTTTAAAGCCATTTGCAGAAAAAGATTTACATTTAGCTGTAGAAATGGCTTTTAGTCAGTATAAATTTAATAAAAAATTACATACAGAAAAAGAAAAAATGGCAGCGATTATTAACAGCATGGGCTGTGCAGTAGTTGTTACCTTTACTGATGGGCGTGTTCAGATGATAAACCAGATGGCTGAGAAGCTAACTGGTTGGATACAACATGAAGCTTTGGGTAAGCATTTAGCAGAAGTTGTCAATCTTGTTGATCAGGATATGGACGAAGTAATTGGTAACTTAGCTACACAAGCGATGCAAACTGGGGAAATTGTGAATCTGCCGGAGAACTGTACGCTAATTTCTAGGGATGGCAGAGAAATACCGATAGGAGATAATATTGCGCCGATTTGTGATAGTGTCGGTAATGTTACTGGTGCAGTCTTAGTTTTTCAAGACGTGACTCAACGTAAGCAAGGGGAAGTACAATTACTACACAATGCTTTTTATGATGGACTGACTGGCTTACCCAATAAAGTTTTACTTTTAGATCGGCTCAAACAAGCAATTGAACGTAGTAAACGCCGCAGTGATTATCGTTTTGCGGTGTTGTTTTTAGATTTAGATGGTTTTAAGGGAATAAACGATCGCTTCGGTCACGGTATGGGAGATGATTTTTTAGTAGCGATCGCTCACAGGTTAGAATCATGTGTACGTAGTGGAGATACTGTAGGGCGATTTGGTGGCGATGAATTTGCCGTATTATTAGAAGAAATTCGTGACGTTAACGATGCTATCAACGTAGCCAAGCGTATTCAAGACACCTTGGGATTACCCCTGAACTTGAACGGACAGCAAATATTTACTACAGCCAGCATTGGTATTACTTTAAATAACGGTAGTGACGATGAACCAGAAAGCCTATTAAGAGATGCAGATCATGCGATGTACCTTGCTAAACAAAAAGGTAAAGCACGTTACGGCGTATTTAATAAGGCTACTAATTATTAATTAACTTTTAATATATGTTCGGATTCATATATCAAATTTACAATACTGGTATTTCCGCTAACTTTATTGAAATTATATTTTCTTCAATATCAACCTTAAACCAAGTTATTTGAGATATTGTGAGTACTTGTATTCTCCGCGCCTCCGCATGAGGCAATTAATATGGAAAAAACCGAAAAACAAAAAATGCTAGCGGGTGAATTATACCTATCAAGCGATCCAGAATTAGCAGCCGAGAGTAAACGAGCCAGTCGTTTGTTACGGATGTACAATAGCACAACCGAAGAACAACCAGAACAACGCAGGCAAATTCTACAAGAGCTATTTGCCCAGATAGGTGAAACGATTTTTATAGTACCGCCGCTTCATTGTGACTATGGTAGTAATATCTACGCTGGTAATAACTTATATATGAACTATGGTTGCGTCATTTTAGATTGTAATCAAGTAGAAATTGGTGAAAATGTCTTATTCGCTCCTTATGTGCAGATTTATACTGCTTACCATCCCACAGATCCAGAAATTCGTCTATCTGGAAAAGAATTAGCTGCCCCAATTAAAATAGGTAATAATGTCTGGATTGGTGGTAATGCAATTATTTGTCCAGGAGTAACAATTGGGGACAACACTACTATCGGTGCAGGGAGCGTAGTCGTACAAGATATACCTGCTAATGTTGTAGCAGTAGGGAATCCTTGCCGAGTAATTCGGTATTTATCTTAAAATTTGTATCCTCTACCTAACCAATATAACCAATCAGCGATCGCTTCTTGGGTGTCCTCATCCACATCAATAGGCTCTATTTCCGACAGCTTGGCAGTATGTATATCATCTTCCTTACCCCCAAGATATGCAACTTCCACATACATATCTCTCAAACAATCATCCTCTGGAGCCATACCTAGTACTTCCACAGGTTTTTCGTCAATGGTTGAAGTTTTGCGTGATTTCTTCTTCCATTTACCCATAAAGGGAAATTCCAACATATCGTCAAGGTAGTAGTACCACCCCATCGCTCTATCTTCTTTATCTTCAGCATCAGCAATAATCTCTGTTTCGATCCGATGCTCTCTTGTTTCGTCGCGTTCAACACTAGCCATAACACACAGACTTGCTCAATATACAGTTTGATATGGTAACTTGTTGAGTTATATCTGTCGATAAGCCACTACTAAATATTTATAGCAGAAGGCAGGAGGTAAAGTCCTACTATTTTAAGTATTTAAGCTTGGAAAATGTCCTAAATTTATGTGACTACGACTATAGCAAAAGCGTTACCCCAAAAAACTTTTACAGAAATTCAAAAGTTTGTCCGTTGCGATCGCTAAACTCTAGTTCAAACCCAGCACCATCAGCCAATATTTCTACGATTGTACCAACTTGACCACGCAGTAAATTATACTCTGGTAAGTCAACTGTGAGTGCTACTATATCCAGCAACTTAGGTGCATTTATACTCATTTTCTGTTTTCTAATCATAAGTCTTGTTCAGTTAGAACTGCAGTTTTATCGTTTGGCTGGAGTAATTAAAAATAATTAGCTGTTAAACTCAACATTGATTTACCTTACTAAAACAAGAAACCGAATAATGTCCTGTCATTTTAGAAATGGTTACAATAGTGGATTTGTCAGCAATATTATTGTATAATAGTACAAATGAATTATAAAAATCAAAAATAAGCAAACTCAATAATCATTTAGGTCAAAAAATTATGTCTAGTACTCATACAGGTATTGAGTGGACGGATAAAACTTGGAATCCTACAACTGGTTGTAATAAAGTTAGTCCAGGTTGTTTAAATTGCTATGCAGAAGCCCTTACTAAACGTTTTCCTAATAATTTTAAGAATGGTTTTAAGCTAACTTTACATCCAGAAAGGTTAACAGAACCTTTAAAATGGCGTAGTCCCAGTAGAATATTTGTGAACTCAATGAGTGATCTGTTTCACGAAGAAGTACCTCTTGATTTTATTCAGAATGTTTTTAAAGTGATTCATGCTACGCCTTGGCACATATATCAAATATTAACAAAAAGACCTGAAAGACTTATTGAGTTAGCACCTAATCTAGAATTTAATGAAAATATTTGGATGGGTGTGTCTGTTGAGAATCAAAACTATATCCATCGTGTTGATTATCTTCGTCGAGTTCCTGCCAAGGTACGTTTTCTTTCATGTGAACCACTGTTAGGTTCATTAAATCTTGATTTAACAAATATTGATTGGGTCATTGTTGGTGGAGAATCTGGACAAAAACATCGTCCCATAAAGATGGAATGGGCGGAAGATATTCGTCACCAATGCCAACAAGCAAGAGTAGCATTTTTCTTTAAGCAGATTGGTGGTAGAACTTCTAAAGCTGGAGGTAGATTATTAGATGGACAAATATGGGATGAAATGCCTCCAGCTTGGCAGAAACATCAAAATCTATGGAGTAAATTTACTCAACAACGCTCATTTAGAAGAGGAAATTTAGAACTTACGGCTTAAGTGGAAAGGTTACTGTAACTGAATCTGCGAATGTAATTTCTCCTTTCCTTTTTGGTCTCTTGTTAGCTGGTGGTTCGGCTTTAATTTTTCCCTTAGCTTCCAGACTGTTAAGAGCAGCTTTGTAATTTTTATCAATGTAACGTCTACCAACATTATGCTGCATATAAATCTCTTGCATCGTTATTGTTTGACCAGCAAATGTATCTAGTAGCATTCCTTCTAATTCATCAAGAGGACGGTAAAGCTCAAACAGCAAGGGTTGCATATTAGTCGCTGGACTATACTCAAAAGATGGTACACCTTGATTTTGCTCGGAGCTTTCTTTTGCCATTATCTCCTTCATAATCTTATAGCCTTTGAAGTGCTTACTGACAAAAATCAGGTGATGGCTAGTACGGTTGCCATTTTCATGTTTAAAGCGAAAAGGTAAAACATACTTTCCACCCATTTCTTGCAGAGATTCGCAAAGTGCTTCTATTATGGTTAACTCTCTTGCTTGTGCTTTAAGTGGTTGCAGCTTTTCTCGTAATTTATCTGCTCTTGTTTCTCCAAATAACGCATTTATATGTTCTTCAACTGCTGCATTACTTAGACCCATGTTGATCCGATTATAATTGAAGAAGAAAATACAATCACAGCCCCAGTTTTTTACAACTGAGTTGATAAGTTGTAATGATAATCCTTTGTATCCCCAGGGGTCTACGAAAAATAATGTGGGAACTAAGTTGAGTTGAGAAAAAGCCTGAACAATATTATCTCCTACTTCAAAATTCATTACGTCAGGCTTATACTTTAACTGTTCAATTCCTGGAATTGCATCTATAGCTTGTTGTAAGGAATTAGTATGTTCAGAATTAGCATCATTAAATAATGTTTTGAGCATACTTCGCATATCTAGATCAGCAATTGCTGTCTCTAAAACTTTGATTGGTGTTGATTTTGAACCATCTTTGTATCTACCAGGGCCAGCAAAAAGGTCTATATAGGCAATTGGACATCCCGCGTTTTTAGCAGATGGTATAATTACCTTTGCCCAAGCCCAAAAATATTTTTCAACAATTCGGGCTTTGATTAAGGATTGTTCTTTTTGTTCATCAAAGAAAGAAGGGTTGTTCATACGTAATTGCTATATGTATCGTATTAATATAGTAAATTTGAGATTAGTTAATGTCTAGAACTCAAATCCCAGAGTTGTAGGCTTCATCCCATCTTCTATAATTGATAGAACCTGCATACATAATCTTAGGCATGAAACTGTGACAGAAACTGGAAGCTACAAAGATACTGTAAATCTACCCAAGACTAGTTTTGATATGCGGGCGAACGCCATCAAGCGGGAACCCGAAATTCAAAAGTTCTGGGAAGACAATAAAATTTTTGAACGCCTGTCGCAAAATAATCCAGGTGAATTATTTATACTGCACGATGGGCCTCCCTACGCCAACGGCTCACTTCATATTGGTCATGCCTTAAATAAGATTCTCAAAGATATTATTAATCGTTACCAATTATTGAAAGGCCGTAAGGTACGTTATGTCCCTGGTTGGGACTGTCACGGCTTACCAATTGAATTGAAGGTTTTGCAGAATCTCAAGTCAGCAGAACGGCAAAATCTCACACCTCTGCAATTGCGACAAAAGGCTAAGGAATTTGCTTTGGCTGCTGTTGACGACCAACGCAAAAACTTTAAACGTTACGGTGTTTGGGGCGACTGGGATAACCCCTATCTGACGCTGAAGCCGGAATATGAGGCGGCGCAGATTGGTGTGTTTGGGCAGATGGTATTAAAAGGATACATTTATCGTGGGTTGAAGCCTGTCCACTGGAGTCCGAGTTCGCGCACAGCTTTGGCTGAGGCGGAATTGGAATATCCTGAAGGTCACACTTCCCGCAGTATCTACGCAGCTTTCCCTGTGACTAGTCTGGCTGAGGCGGTGAAACCTGTGTTGGGTGAGTATTTGCCTGATTTGGGTGTGGCTATCTGGACTACTACGCCTTGGACAATTCCGGGAAATTTGGCTGTGGCGGTGAATGGGGATCTTAACTACGCTGTAGTTGAAATCTCACACAAAGGCGCAGAAACGGAAACAGGGTTTAAGTATCTTATTGTCGCGGCTGATTTGGTGGAGCGTTTGGCTACTACTATCTCGGCACAGTTGACAGTGAAGGCTACTTTTAAGGGTAAGGAGTTGGAACATACTACTTACCGTCATCCTCTATATAACCGCGAAAGTCCGGTGGTTGTCGGTGGCGATTATATCACAACAGAATCGGGTACTGGGTTGGTACATACCGCCCCTGGTCATGGTCAAGAAGACTACATTGTAGGGCTGCGTTATGGTTTACCTATCCTTGCGCCTGTAGATGATAGTGGCGATTTTACCCAGGAGGCGGGACAGTTTGCTGGGTTGAATGTGTTGGGTGAGGGAAATCAGGCGGTAATTGATGCGCTCTTGGCTGCGGGTTCGCTGTTAAAAGAGGAGGCTTACGCCCACAAGTATCCTTATGACTGGCGGACGAAGAAACCAACGATTTTCCGGGCGACTGAACAGTGGTTTGCTTCGGTGGAGGGTTTTCGGGAAGAGGCGCTAAAGGCGATCGCATCTGTAAAATGGATACCAGCCCAAGGTGAAAACCGGATCACACCGATGGTTGCAGAACGTTCTGATTGGTGTATCTCCCGTCAGCGTTCTTGGGGTGTGCCAATTCCGGTATTCTACGATGAGGGAACTGGCGAACCTCTGCTGAATGAGGAAACCATCAACTATGTGCAAGCCATCATTGCCGAGAAGGGTTCTGATGCTTGGTGGGAATTGTCTGTAGAAGAATTATTACCAGAATCTTACAGAAATAATGGTCGGTCTTACCGCAGAGGTACAGACACGATGGATGTATGGTTTGATTCTGGTTCCTCTTGGGCGGCTGTGCTGAAGCAACGTCCTGAGTTACGCTACCCGGCTGATATTTATTTAGAAGGTTCCGATCAACATCGCGGCTGGTTTCAGTCGAGTTTGCTCACCAGTGTGGCAGTAAATGGTATCGCCCCTTACAAAACTGTATTGACTCACGGATTTACCCTTGATGAACAAGGGCGCAAAATGAGTAAATCTGAGGGTAATTCTATCGACCCCAATGTGATCATTGAGGGAGGTACAATCAAAATTAATGGTAAGTCGGTAAATTTTGCGCCCTATGGAGCCGACATACTGCGTTTGTGGGTATCATCTGTGGATTATTCCAAAGATGTTCCCATTGGTACGAATATCCTCAAGCAGTTAAATGATGTTCGCGGTAAGATTCGCAATACGGCGCGGTTCTTGCTAGGTAGTTTGCATGATTTCGACCCAGAAAAAGATACCGTTCCCTTTGAGGAATTACCGCAGTTAGATAAATATATGCTGCACCGCATCCGTGAGGTGTTTGCGGAAGTGACAGAAGCTTTTGAGAGTTTCCAATTCTTCCGCTTCTTCCAAACTGTGCAGAATTTTTGCGTAGTGGATTTATCTAACTTCTACTTGGACATCGCCAAGGATAGATTATATATCAGCGCACCAGATTCTTTCCGCCGCCGCAGTTGTCAAACAGTTATACAGGTTGCTTTAGAAAATTTAGCACGAGCGATCGCACCTGTACTCTGTCACACTGCCGAGGATATTTGGCAATATCTCCCATACAAAACCCCGTATAAATCAGTGTTTGAAGCTGGTTGGGTGAAGGTAGAGGAGAAATGGGATAACCCAGAGTTGGCGGAGTTTTGGGTAAAACTGCGACAACTTCGCAGTGAAGTTAACAAGTTTTTCGAGGATAAAAGAAGTGAAAAGGTAATTGGATCTTCCATAGAAGCTAAGGTGCAGCTTTATGTTCCTGATGAGGAATTTCGTCGAAGCTTAGAGGCGCTTAATCCTAAACTTGATGGTTCAATAGAACAAAGTAATGGCGTAGATGAATTACGTTATCTATTTTTAGCTTCTCAAGTTGAACTGATTAAGCCCGATGATCTACTTCTGACATTTGAAAATTTCCCTCCTGATCAACAACACATTTTGGTTGGAAGAGCAGAAGGGGAAAAATGCGATCGCTGTTGGAACTACTCTACCCATGTGGGAGAATCAGCAGAACATCCCCTACTTTGTGAACGTTGCGTTCCTGCCTTAGCTGGGGAATTTTAAAACAGGTTTAACATGAATGTAGGGACGTTTTATCAACGTCTCTACGTTTATGTATGAATTGATTTTTTCAAAGATTATGAACATCCAATCACCTGTAGCGACAGAAATCATGCCAATTGTGCTGAAAATGCAACCAAACATAGTGATGACTGATGATCAGTTTTTTGATTTCTGCCAATTAAACGGTGATTTTCGCATTGAACGTAATCACCTTGGAGATTTATTGATTATGGCCCCTACAGGCGCAGAAACAGATGGACGCAATTTTAATTTAATTGTCCAGCTAGGTATTTGGACAAAGCAAGATGCTACAGGTGTAGGTTTTGGTTCTAGTGGTGGTTTTACCTTACCTAACGGTGCAGTGCGTTCTCCTGATGCAGCCTGGATAAAAAAAGCCAGATGGGAAGCAATACCTTTAGAACAAAGGAAGAAATTTGCTCCTATTTGTCCTGAATTTGTAGTGGAATTACGTTCAGAAACAGATAGTTTGAAAACATTACAAGAAAAAATGGAAGAATATATATCTAATGGTACAGAATTAGGTTGGTTGCTGGATAGAAAACAACGTAAAGTATTTATTTATCGTCCTAATCAAGCTGTTAAAGAATTAGATAATCCTTCTACATTAAGTGGTGAAGATGTATTACCAGGATTTGTTTTAGATTTAAGTCAAATTTGGTAAGCTGATAATATTATAAAGAAACTTGATGAAGCCTGGTTCTAAGATTTTAATGTCTGCAAATAAATAGCTTCTTATTCCATAAGAGTTTGACTGTTAATATTTGTATTTAAGAGATTACTTGTAAAGTATATAGCGTTTACTAGTCCGCTAAGGTATAAATTTATCTGCGTGCATCTGTCTTAAAAAGTTTCCTACGGAGGGAAACCCTCCTACAGAACTTTTCGCTGCGTGCATCTGCGTTCAATTATTATTGCCCTCACCTCACCATATCAAGACTAAACCTTTGCCAAAAAACTGCTCCCCTCTCCGCGTCGTAGAGGGGCTGGGGGTGAGGTCAAAAACTTGTAAAACTATTTACAACCAAAAATTAAAGTAGTAAAACTGATAACAAGCAAACATGACATCATTAGTAGCATTACTGGTATGGAACTAAACCCACAACAAGAAGTAGTATTCCTAGCACCAGAATTTACTGATGAGATAGAAGAAGCGATCGCAGATGTAGAAGAAGCAAAAAAACCGCTAATTACAACCTTTAATTTTCATAGTCCAGTCAGAGCAGTAGCCATCTCACCCAATGGGCATGGCATCGCTGTAGGTTTAGAAGATGGCACGATAGAAATCAGGGATTTGCCAATAGGTAGCGAATTAGTTAGCTGGACTGGACATGAGTCTGAGGTCTTTTCAGTTGCCTTTAGTTCAAATGGCACAATGATTGTCAGTGGCAGTAAAGACAACTCTCTATGCTTGTGGGATCTCCAAGGTGAACCCATCGGCCAACCTTTTTGGGGACATAAAGGTTGGGTCAATTCAGTTGCCTTTAGTCCAGATGACACAATGATTGTCAGTGGCAGTGATGACTACACAGTGCGGTTGTGGAATCTCCAAGGTGAACCCATCGCGCCACCCTTCCAAGGACATGAAGGTTGGGTCAATTCAGTCGCCTTTAGTCCAGATGGTACAAAGATTGTCAGTGGCAGTAAAGACAACTCACTGCGGTTGTGGGATCTGCAAGGTCAACCCATCGGTCAGCCCTTCCTGGGACATGAAGATGCGGTCAGGTCAGTCGCCTTTAGTCCAGATGGCACAAAGATTATCAGTGCCAGTTTAGACAAGACAGTTCGGCTGTGGGATCTGCAAGGTCAACTCATCGGTGAACCATTCCAGGGACATGAAAATGGGGTCTATTCAGTTGCCTTCAGTCTAGATGGCACAATGATTGTCAGTAGCAGTCGTGACAAGACAGTGCGGTTGTGGAATCTGCAAGGTCAACTCATCGCTCCACCCTTCCGAGGGCATCAATCTTCAGTCTATTCAGTCGCCTTTAGTCCAGATGGCACAAAGATTGTCAGTGGCAGTCGTGACAAGACAGTGCGAGTTTGGGATTTACAACCACAGAAATTGTATATTAATCGCATTGCCGAAGCCTTTCGCAACGACAAACCCACAGGCGAAGACGCTCTGGATGTAGGCAAAGAACTCCGAGCCATAGCCGATGTTTTAATGTTGCGGAGTCTCCAGCCTCCCTTAGCCGTCGCTATTGTTGGTGGTTGGGGTAGTGGTAAATCTTTCGGTATGCACCTCATCAAACAGCAAATTAACAAAATTCGCTGTCAACCACTCACCAGTGAACAAGCATGGAATATTAATGCTAATAATCCTAATCTTTCCCCTTTTGTGGGTCACGTTTACCAAATAGAATTTAACGCCTGGAGTTATGCTAAATCTGACCTGTGGGCAAGTTTAATGCAAACAATTTTTGATCAACTTGACCGTCAGTTAACCTTAGAGAAGCAGTTAGGAGAATTTAAAGATTTACTCCAAGGTGGTGAGATTTGGCGTGTCCTCAATCAGATGGTTGAGAGTGATAGAAAAGAAATCTTAGAATCTGGCTTGGGAGAAGTATTTACTAAATTTCAAGATAAAAGCTCAGAAAATGAACTCTGGAACATTCTCAGTGAAGTGAGAAGTGAAGAACAAAAAAAACTAGAAAAGACAGAAACGGAGTTGCGAACAGCACAAAAAGCGAAAGAGCAGATTGAGCAAGAATTACAACAATATCAAGAGCAAATTGAGCAAGAAGTTAATCAGAAAAGAAGAACCACAGCCATAGTAACCCTATTTCTGGCTCAATTAAAAGAACTTAGTAAAGATGATTTTGGTAGCTCCATCTTCAAAGAGTTTTTACATTCCTATGGATTTAAAGGCAAGCAAGATTTAGAAAATCGATTATCTTTAAATTTAACTGAATTATCCACAAATAGTAATCTCATAGATAAAGCCGAAGAGATAATTGAAGATCAACATGAACAGATAAATACTATAATTAATAATGCGCAGAGGGTAAAACACTTTTTAGAAGCACAGCCAGCTAAAATATTAGGTTTAGTTGAATTTATTAAGAAAGACAAAAAAATATGGATTATATTTATCTTTTGGCTAACTGTACCATTTGTAATCTACTTTTGTATAGTTAATTTTTTAATACCCAATTTACCAATCCTATCAAACTTCATATCAACAGTAAAGATTGGGATAACAGCATTATTTACAATCCCTGCAATAAATCAAGGAATAACAGTATTTAAAAGAATAAGAAAATTTCAAATACAAGCAGCAAATTTTTTGCGATCGGCACAAGCAAATATAGAGCAAGAGCAACAAAATTTAGTTGCGAAGAAAGAAGAAGAAATTGCACAGCAACTCAAAAATAAATCAGATTATGATCAAAAACAAGAAGAACTAGCTGATAAAGAGAAAGAAATCCAAAAACTACAAGCACAAGTAGAGTTACAAAAACAACGTGCTGGTTTAACTGCTCAATATACCTCATTATCAGAGTTTATCAACAAACGTTTAGAAGAAGATTCTTATCAAAAACTCTTGGGTATAATGCACCAAATCCAAGATGATTTACAAGATTTATCTGACCACTTAACATACAAAGTTGGAAATCAGAATAAATTAAATATTCTTAAACAATATTTTCCCAGAGGCCCAGCTAGAATAGTTCTCTACATAGATGACTTAGACCGTTGTCCACCCAACACAGTAGTCCAGGTTTTAGAAGCCATACAATTACTGTTAAATACAGAAATATTCGTTGTGATTTTAGCCATAGATGACCGCTATATTAGCCGTGCTTTAGAAACCTGTTACAAAGGAGTTTTAAAACGTGGTGGGACACCTTCTGGCGTTGACTATTTAGAAAAGATTATCCAGATTCCTTATAAAATGCGACCCATAGCTGATAAAGCAATTTTAGAAAGATATTTAAAGTCGCTAATTGATATCAAAATAGAAGAAGATGCAGAACAAAATAATAGGCGGGAAAGACCAGAATCTATAAATTATGACTTAAATAGTGACAATCAAGTTCAAAACCAGCAAAATATTCAAAATGATATTCAAGATGAAGTCGAAACACAAAGCTTTCAACCTGAACAATCTCAAGTATTGCAACAGCGTGAAGCATTACTATTAGTTGAAAAATTTACTCAAGCAGAATTTGATATGATCAAAGAATGCTGTCAACACGTTGACCTTACCCCTAGAACAGCTAAACGCCTCATTAATATTTGTAAAATCATCAAAATTATCTGGACACCAACACCCAACGATCAAACATGGGAACAAGAACCAGAAGAAAAAGTCAAGCAAACCTTAATAGCGTTTCTCGCTTTAGCCGGCAGATATCCCGTGCAAATGCGAAAACTATTAGAAGAAATATATTTACGATTTGAAACAGAAAATCAACAGGAAATAATTCTTGAAAAAGATAGTTTTATTGAAGAATTAGAAAAACAAAATTATTTTATTGATATATACGTACAGAGAGAATGGCAGAGATTTAAAAATGACTTTATCAAAATGCCACCATTAACAGAGTTCATATTTGAAAAGAGAACTTTTAATTTAGCGACTTCTTTCTGCTTTGTAGGTGATGTTGGCTATGACCCCGATGACTATTACAATCCTCAATATAATGGCAACGGTAAAAACATCAATTTTTAGTAAGAGATTATTTATAAAGTAAAAATAAAATTCTTGTAGGGTGTGTTAGGCGCAGACTTTGGCTATAGGTTCTCATGAAAAATATGATAAAAGCGCCTAACGCACCGCTAGATCAGACGGTGCGTTAGGCTGAAGCCATAACGCACCCTACTTAAGATTTACTACAACTTCTGCAACAACTCCTGGGTTAATTGCAAAAATGCTTTAGAACCTGCTGACTGGGGTGCATTCAGCACAGCCGGCATAAAACTATCTACCGCTTTAGCAACGTTGATATCAACTGGAATTTGTGCCTTACAAATTTGTTCCACACCAAAATCTTCCACAACTCGGTGCATCACTTGTTTGTAATATCTACCAGTAAGTAGATTAGTGTTGCACATACTAAACACAATTCCCAACATTTTAATATTTATCTTCGCTTCTTGTTCGTGACTTTCTTTTAACTGCCCAATGCGTCTTTCTAAAAGTTGAATACCCACCACAGATAAAGGTTCTGGTTTGGCTGGTAAGAGGTAAAAATCGCTGGCTGCTAAGGCGCTACGAGTCATTAAATTATAACCAGGAGCGCAATC
This sequence comes from Nostoc sp. MS1, assembly GCF_019976755.1. NCBI lineage: Bacteria > Bacillati > Cyanobacteriota > Cyanophyceae > Nostocales > Nostocaceae > Nostoc > Nostoc sp. MS1. Next base: position 1,557,314 of record NZ_AP023441.1, on the reverse strand, counting down.
TAAAAGAATAAAATCATATTCGTCGCGTACTGGCTTTAAGATGTTATTAATCAAGACTCTTTCAAAGCGGTTCCAGACATTTTCAAAATTTTGTTCGCCTAAAGCTACTGTTTGCTTATGTAGCATTTCTGAGACGATAAACTCATCGTATAAATCGATATCTCCTGGGAGTAAACTTAATCCTGGGAGATTACAAACGTTAGGTTGAATAATATCTTGGATTGTCAGCTTGGCGTTGGGGTCTGGATTAATTACATCGTCAATTAAATATCTAAATGTGAGTCGTTGTTTACGCCGTTTGGCGAAGTCTAAAGGCGACATTAAGCTGAGGGTGGCGCTGATTTGTGTATCTAAATCTAACACCAGTACCCGTTTACCATAATTTTTTGCCAAACAGGTGGCTAAGTTAACGGTGAGAGTAGTCTTACCTACGCCACCTTTCATATTTGCTGTTGCAATTACATATCCCATTTGTGATTTCCTCTGATGACGCGCTCCCGATAGCTTACACCCGTTACCATTAAATCTTTGATGGCAATATTGTCTCGATTGAGGCTGTAAAATTATAACAGTGCGCGGACTTTATGAATTTGCATTATCCAGAAGCGCACATAAGGAAGTTAGCAACATCAAATTAAATAGATGGTATTTGAATAGTTTTAGCAAATAAGCTTTGTAAGCGATGCAGTTGGGGGCCGATTTGGTAGAGTAAATCACCTTTGCCTAGTAGGTAAGCGGCGGATGTTTCAGTTCCTCCTAGCACAATTTTTGAGTCGGCTTCGCTTGCAGTTCGCAACGCAACTCTTCCTGGTAGGTTAGAACGAATAATGGGAGTTACAACACCGGCTTCTGGGCGTTGAGTAGCAATAATTAAATGAATCCCCGCAGCCCTTGCCATTGCGCCTAAACGTTTGATACTTTGTTCTAAGGCTTTGCGAACTTCCTTTTCTGCCATAAAGTCCGCATATTCATCAAAGATACAGGCAATGCGTGGTAAGGGTTTTTGGGAACGCTGATTATAGGCAGTTAAATCAGCACAGCTAGCTTTTTCAAACTGCTGATAACGGGATTCCATTTCTATAACTAATTCTTCCATAAGTTCAGTAGCGCGATCGCTATCTTTAACGACTGGTGAATATAACCAAGCCATACGTTCAAACTCTGGAAAAGTAACTCGTTTGGGGTCAACTAGGGCGATTTTGAGATGTTGCGGCGAATAACGATATAGTAAGCTGAGGAGGAGCGATCGCAAAAATTCGCTTTTACCGCTACCAGTTGTCCCACCCACTAAAAAGTGACAGGTATTAGGATCAGATAAATTAGCCTCTATTAATTCTCCTTCTAGGTTTACCCCAATAGCGATTTTTATCGGTGCTGTTGCAGGTAACTTTTGTGGTTGAATGTAATCTCTAAAACTAGCAACCTGTCTATCTGGACGCGGTAAGTCAATGCTGACATACCCAGCTTGTGGAGTAATTAAAGGTTTGTCTGCTAACCCCAATTGCACTTGCAAGTCATTTGATAATCTCAGCAGTGAATTTACTTTCACACCCAAATTAGGTTTTAGCTTCACTCTGATAAAACTCGGACCAACAGCCGCACCCATATAGTCAACACCAACACCAAAAGATTGCAAGGTATTAATTAAACCTTCCCCTATTTTTTCAGCATTGGGTGATGGCTGAATATTTACTTTAGATGTGTCCTTTAAATCGTTTGTAGAAGCATCAATATTAATCAATTCCTCCCTTTCTAAGGGGAGTTGGGAGGGATCAGATATAACACCATCAAAAAACGTCTGACACTTTTGCTGCTGGGGACAAATTTCACATAGATGAGGCTGAGTTGTTCGCGGTGGTGGGTTAGGATTTGCTGATTCCCAAGCCAACCATTGCTGCATCTGTAATAATTTGTGAGGGATTAATTGATGTACTGTATTTTCTAGGTCTTCCCAGGAATAGTGATACTCTTTAAACTCAGGTAATACACAGTAAACGGCTGAATCGACAGGAACCTTTTTCTTTTGATGCAATATATAACTGTATAGTGCAACCTGCGCCAATTGTGCGGAAGGGTCTACAGGTTGATAGGTTTTAAACTCCACTACACACAGCCGATTTAACTCAAAATTAAACACTAAACAATCAAATTCACCTCTAATCTTTTGCTGAGTTCCATCAGGTAAGGTAAAATAATGCTCAATGCTGCGTTCTGTCAACAAAAAAGTATTACTAATAACTGTGTCTGCATAGCAGTATTTTCGATTCAGTAATAGCAATTCTGTAAAGCGTTTAATTAGCCCTTGTAACCCCTGCCAGATTTGTAGGAGTGCTTGCGCTTGGTTTCCATCTTTTTGAATTGCTATTTGTAAATAGGGAAAAAATTCTAGTTGATAAAATTTTTGTTGAACTGCTGAAGTAATCTCATCTATATTAATTTGTGATACTGCTGGTTTAAATAAATTTTTAAATTCTGGCTCAACAATAATTAAGTTAACAAATTTATCGGCTAACTGATGAAATGGATTGCCAATACCAATAGCGGTATTTTGTGGTAGAAATATTGGCTTATCACCAAATTGATGATTTAGATAAAATAATCGAGGACATTCAAAAGCGATTCTTACTTTAGTCACGCTTAAAGATGGATTTTCCATTTCTTTTGTTGGCTGATTTAAATCATTATTTGGTAGAAAAATATTATCGACAGCATGAGGACTAGATATTTCCAGTAAACGACGATGCACAGCTGCTAGATAAACTGTATCCATCGCCGCATATTGTAACTGCTTTTGGCTAAGTGGTCGTTTTCCCCAGTCGCTTGATTGTTCTTCTATATCTACGTTAGAGAAATTACATAGTTCGACTGCTAAAGTTTTTAATTTTAAGTTAGAAGTTTGCAGATGTTTGCGACTAATTTTCCTGGCTAGTTGTAAAGTACAGATAACATTTTTAGCTATTTGTCCACCTAAATATTTAATATCAAAACTAGCATTATGAAAAACTTTTGTAATATGAGAATTAACCATGATTTGGTTGATAAAGTATTTTGCCAAATCTGGTTTATTCAGTACATCAAGAATATAAGCTGTTGCGCCTGTTGTGTCTATTGGTTTAGCCAATACCTGAATCAGCGACAATTTAGGAGACGAGGTATACCAATGAGCTATTTCTGTATCTAACCAAAGTGTCTTAGCTGTTGCTAATTGGGATATGACATCGATGATTTCTGGCGCTTCTTTGAGGTAGTGCATTGACTAAAATTGGATCAGAAACAAAGACTAATACGCAATCAAGCAAATTAATTTATCTTGAAAATTACCCTTTGGGTTGATAACTTTCACTTTCTTCTCTTGGCATAAAAGCTCAATTAAGAGTTGGACATCATTTTCTTGAACATTAGGAAACTGATCAACCACATTTTTAATTAAAGTAGGTACACCCATAAAGCTCTGTGTTTTCACTAAACTAAACAAGAAATCTTTTACTAAGTGCAAATCTTTTCTTGTTCTATTGCCCTTATCTGGTTCAGTTTTTTCTTTAGGAATAATTCCCAACTCCTGTAATAAATCACACTTGTGTAAAATTTTTGATTCCCAAATTAAAGATTGTAATTCTTGTAAGTTAATTGCTCTACGTTTACTCGTCAATACTAATTCTTGAGACAGTACAGAATTTACCAAATTTTGGTATGTTACTAAGTAGTGAACCGAAGTCAGGTTGGGTCTTATGTGATGATGGTTGGTATGATTAAAAATTTCTTGGTATATTTGATTACCAGCTAATTTTGATGTTCCTACTCCTCCGATTCTAATTAAATATAGAGTTTGACATAAATTCTGTTGAATAACTCTTTGGCAAGCATTCATGATATGAAAAAAGGTTGCCATGCCTGCATCTTCAGTCCATACTATACCTGCTCTTTCTTGCTTGACAGGCTGTTGATAACTCAAAGAATAACTAGCATACTTTCCACTTAATAGTTTCAGCTTAATTCCCTGGATTTGTAAAGCAATTAATGCTTGTTGTAACATCCCTATTAAATCAGGTGATGATAACAATGAAATTTTGCTATATTTCTCCTGATTTTTCTTATATTCTTTCTGCCACAGCAGATGAAATTCTGCCTGAACTTGCTCAATATTATCTGGAGGTGGAGGAGGTGGAGAGATAATTATTGTACCATCAGGCTTTTTAAATAAAGGTATATTAACTTTTCCTGTGTCTATTATTTCTGGTTTCGAGGATGGATTATTAACAAAATGTGGTGAAATTATTTCTTCATTTTCTAACAGGGAAATTTTATATTTTTGATACTCATAACGACCTAAGATAAGTGTATTTCTCGGCAGGGTTTTACCACCTGGAAAATTTTTTTCTAAGGATTCCTTATTTAAAGGAAAAACGGGTGAATCAGGATTGACATTAGCTTTTTGATGTAGGGAGTTTAGATGATATATCCAAAGCGATTCTGCTTGAGTTAAATTTATAGGTTTTAGTGTTACTTGCTTGTCAATTCTAGCTTTATCAGACTGTAAAATTCGGCTACCCTTTTGTCTCCACTCTGACTGAACTATACTTATGATAATGAGAAAATTTCTGAGATTATCATTATGAATTGTAGTGTTAATATTAAAAATGGGTTGAGGATTTGAATCCCAACTTGCTTGACTTTCAACTTGATCAAAGCATAAAACTATTGGTTGATTATCAGTAGATATTTTACCAAAGTTGGCTAAAATATTCTTTGCCGCATCTTCACTATCAATACAGTGTTTAACTTTTAATACAGCCTTTGAATCTTCACTTAAGTCATCGCCTCGTAACCATTCGCAGGCTAAAGGATATAATTCTGGCTCAGTAAGGTCATGTAGTATGCCAAAAAATATGTCAGGATTATAGATACCTACTTGTTTATACGTTTTCTTAAGTTCTTTAATAAAAGTTTGGCGATCACTAAGTAATAATTCCCACAAACTATGATTAAAAATGCGCTTTTTTAGGCTCTGCTTAGTAAAAGTGGATAAACTTTTCAGCCACAATACTAATTGAGATTCTTGTTGTCCATTTGGTACTTGAATTAAGCTATCAACTGTGTAACGTAAAATATGCCGCCAAATATAATCGTTGTCAGTCCAAGGACTTATATAGGCAAAAAAAGCTCTAGAATTGAACTTAAGTTTGAGTCTAGCAAGTAAATAACTTTTACCAGAGCCGGAATCACCTGTAAGTAAAACAGTACGGCTACGATGATCTTTTTCTACTAAGTCTAATAATCCTTCAATCTCACTTATGGCTTCTTGATGAATTGACTCAACCACAGACTCAAAGCTTTGATTTTCACTCCAAAAATTACCCGATTTTAAGTTTACAAGGTCAAAGGGATTAATCTCTTTTTTAATAATGTCGTTAATTGATGTCATATCTAAATTTTGGTAAGGTAGCAACCTGAAATTCAGTGAAAATTATGACTATAATCGTTAATTAACACTGATAAAAAACAACGAACCGCCTATATTTTGAGGAATGCCAGTATTTAATTGTTCTGGTGTATATGGTGTTGGATCTAACAATGTACTCAGTTCAATTAGATCATTCTTTTGCAAACGATACAAAGCCTGATCTAATTCATCTCTTGAAAGTGGTGGTTGTAATTTTTCTCTTAGATGGAAGATAGGTAAATAATTTTCTGTACCCAGTTCTTTGTCTAATTTCTCAATAGTTTGTAAAATTTCTTCATCATTGATATTTATAATCGTTTCAATTGATGATTCAAAAATAGGAGTATAAACAAGAGATACTGGTTCTGACTTAAGCGGCAAAGTCTTGCGTAAAAACCGGAGATAGTTGTTTAGCAAATCTAAGCTAATGTTTGCTTTACCTACTGGGTTGTAGTCATCTCGCAACAACTCGATTCCTCTTTCAGTTAACCAAACCTCAGATCCATTTTTTTTACGTTGCAATTCAGTTTCAATCAATCCTCTTTCATTGAGGGTTTTTAATATCGCGTCTCGTTCAGCAGCTTTTAGCGAGGTAATTTTGCTGGGTGCGATTTTACCAGTAGCTTTACTGATTTTCTCCAGTAGCTTGAGTTCTTTGTCAGTGATGGGTAACTCACCTGATGGGAGTTTCAGCAGGGCTTGACCAGCAGGTAAAATCTTGACTGTGGCAATTTCCCGCGAATAGTCTACCAGTTCGCGATCGCCCAATTCTCGGCAAATTTTATCTTTACCTTTAAAACTACTAAAGGCACTTAGTCCTGTTCGGTAATTGGGAAATCCCAATAACTTTAGGAGGAACTTTAATTCATTTGTATCCATACTGGTAATTTATAGAGCATCTACGCCAGAACTACTTTAACTCAAATGGCAATAAATGACACACATTTTTATATAGTATCTCTGATTTTTTTCAATGGCTATAATAGAGTGAGGGATCAAATCTGCCACACTAAATAAATCTCGCAGTTTTTTGCTAAAAAAAGCAAATTATGAACTTAAACACTTCTTTTCAAGCACATACATTTCTCACTATACAGCAAGACTCTTTCTGAAATTCCACTATTAATACCTTTTACAGCTAAGTAATAGATTAAATATATTATTTTCTATGATTAATAACTATGACTCTCACAAAATATTTATGATTAAATAATATAAATAAATTAAATCTATCTTAATATAATTATCACCGATTAGGGACAACAGCCCAGGCTGAGAAGGAAATACACAAGCAATTGAGAATAGAAAATACAATTAGCGATCGCAGTCGTATCTATAGCTTTGACTCTTGGTACAATATTTGCTATTAACAGACTGCAAAACGCCTCAATTAACCAACCTACGCCTACTTTGCCACAAATCAAATAAATTCAAGTTTGGCTAACAGTTGTTTGTTTCCCTTTGATTAACTTGAATTTAACCAACTTAGCCAATACCTTTGGTACAGTGTAAATCTGCCAAAATATCAGATTCCATAAATATCCATATTGGGGATAACGTTTAACTAATAGTAAGTCTGCTAATAAAATCTGTCTAGGCTCTTTTAAACTACCATCCATAACTACATATCTAATTTGTTCTGGCTTTGGTGGAGCATGACCGATTATTTTATCTTTTTCATAAAACTTTGCTTGCACAAATAAACCTAGTAATCTATCTAGACTCCATGCGGGTAGCCAAGTTAATGCACCTGCAATTCTCATGGTGTTTGATAATTCATACAATGCTGGCTTAACTAGCGCAGTTTGCCAGATTCTATTATTAAAGTTTTCAAAATGAATGCCGTTTTGATCTTTTCTTTGATGCCAAGGGAATAATATATGTCTAATATCTATTGATTTATCTAAAGGGGCAATGGGAACTTCTAACAAACCTTTATAATTACCTTTTTGAAAAGGAAAAGGATTTTCAGGTGTTTTCTTACATATTTCTAATTTTTCAGGCTCAGGATTTGGTTCCCATTCTTGTTTAATTCTAGCTTCATCAGTATAAGGTATATTTTGTATTTTTAGTCTTAAAACCCAGCTTTCTGGAAATAGTTGGAAATACTTTTGTGTGAAATCTACAAGATCAGGATGAGCAAAATCATCATCATCTAATGCTAGAACATAATCACTCTCGGCGTTGAGCAATCCTGTAAATCTTTGAATCACTTCACCTTTATATGGACTTTTTAAACTCCTGACTCTAGAATCATCTATATTTTTAATGGTTCCGTCAGGTGGATAAACTAAAATAAACTGCACATTACCTTTAACTTTTAATAACTGCTCTAACCAATATTCAGAAAAATCACCGCGTGTTGCAGTAACAATTGTTAAAAACGGTTTGTCATCCATAGGTTTTTGTTTGAGTGATTTACTATAAATACAGCAGTTTTCTTTTCCATGAAGTACAAAACTTCAGGTTTTGAGGCAGAGAGTAGCGCTTTGCAAGGATATACTACAGCAGTCCGCTCAAGTAGACGAACCATCCCACACGGCTGTCTACCCGTTGTAGCAACTGCAAAGAGATAGTAGATTTAAACTCTTGATACGTGAGTTTAAATCTAATCTTTTATACCTCACTTACTCGCAAACTGCTGTAATTAATAGTTAGAGAATTAACAAAAATTAAACAGATGCTTCTCGCACTTGCTCAGTGTAATCTTTAGGACGTAGTTGGCGAAAAGCTTCTAAAGCGAATTTTCGCAGATTGATTGGTAAGTAAGATAAAATTAACCCCAACATAAGCTTGCGCTCTCTTCCTAATACCTGAGTTGATTGCTGCAAAAGTCTTCTTCCCTCCACAGCATCTCCTTTTTCAATCAGCCTTAAGCCTAAAGCTAGCTGCGTACCTGCTAATTTTCGCAAGCGGAGTTTCTCTAACTCCTCATCAGGGAATTTATAACTGCTAATACAAAAAACTTTGGCTGACAGAAAATGTAGGTTTTGTTTCAAGCTTGTTTGTCCCCCATGAAAACGATATTCCATGAGAAACTCTGGAATAAAATAACCTTGTTTACCTGCGATCGCTAATCTTACTAGTAAGTCAAAATCCTCGCAGCCGTCAGCTTGTGGACGCATGTAATCAACTTCTTGTAAACAAGCTCGACGAAATAGGGTTGAACCTACCTGTAAACTTTGCTGCAAAAAGGTTTCTCGCATCAAATTAGGAATGACACCCCGTTGGAGTTTATCTTTACCCCACTTGCGAGAGTTTTCAATGGTTGCTGATTCAACCCTTTCATTATTTTGATTAATAATCCAGTGATTTGTGCAAACAAAATCCACCCTAGAGTCTGCATCTAACACAGCCACCGTTTTTTCTAAAAATTCGGGAGTTAAGGCATCATCATCATCAAATTTGATGAAGTAACTTCCACAAGCTGCCTCAAAACCAGAACGCATATTCCGGCTGCGACCACCGTTTACAGGTTGTCTGATATAACGGATTCTGGGATCATGCCATTGACTGACAATTTGAGGAGTATTATCAGTAGAACCATCATCACAAATAATTATTTCAAAATCCGTATAAGTTTGAGCTAATACGCTATTGACTGCATAAGGTAACAGATGAGCGCGATTATAGGTAGGGATACAGACAGTAACTTTAACCATAAGTTTTTATCTCAAATGCTAAAAAATACACATAAACCAGCAGTAGCTTAACCGAGATATCTCGGTTAAGGCTTACTTTCAGGCGTTTTCAGAAGGTAACTTGTCAAATACTGCATTCCTGACAAGGGTGCAAATACTGACTCATTTTATCTTGCTAAATTTTAGTTCACTGACGAAATTACTGACGATAAATATATATTGCCCTATGTTTCTCAGTAAAAACAAGGGGTTTATTGTGAGTTTATAGTAAATCTTTCGGCAAAAACCGAGGAAAATCTGATGACATCTGCTCTGCAATTAGGTCATCGTATAGTTATCGTCATGTGACTTAAAGAATTATGAATGTATTAATGCTGTCTGCCACCTTTCCCTACCCACCTACAGGGGGAGGAACGCAAGTTAGGACATTTCATTTACTCAAGCATCTGCAAAAGAATCACTCCGTTACCGTGCTAACTCAACGCGATCGCCATGTTACAGACGCAGAAATTGCCGGCTTAAGGGATTGTGTAGATAATTTAGTCGTATTTGACCGTCCGTTAGATACTGGTACGAATGTAGGATTAATTAAGAAAATCCAGCGATTTAGTCAATTCTTACAACAAGGAACACCACCAAGCGTACTTAACCGTTACTCAACCGAGATTCAGGAGTGGATTGACAAAGCTGTAGAGGAGCACAAATATGATGTAATTACTTGTGAACATAGCGTAAATGAAATTTATGTGCGTCCCCATTTCCAGCAACATCTCAAAACTATAGTTAATGTTCATAGTTCAGTGTATGGTTCTTGCCTGAATCAACTAACAACAGGTGTTTCGGATAATGTCTGGAGAGATAAAATTAACTTACCGCTTTTGCGGCGCTATGAACAAAAGTACTGCTCTAAGTTTTCTACAATTGTAGTTACTACAGAAGAAGATAAAAAGCAATTACAACAATTCTGTCCAAAAACTGATATTGCAATTATTCCTAATGGTGTAGATTTAGTAATTTTTCCTTATCGTACAGCCGATCCACAAGGGCATAAAATAGTTTTTGTCGGGGCAATGGATAATTTAGCAAATATTGATGCTGTCTGCTATTTTGCTAATCAAGTATTGCCAGAACTGCAAAAATCTTACCCTGATACTACTTTTGATATTGTTGGTTCTCGTCCGACACCAGAAGTTTTAGCACTACAAAATCAACCAGGAATTACTGTTACTGGGCGTGTCCCTTCTATGGTAGATTATTTACATAGAGCAAGTGTCTGTGTTGTGCCTATGCGGACAGGTTTTGGCATTAAAAATAAAACTTTAGAAGCACTGGCGGCAGGTGTACCAGTAGTAGGAAGCGATCGCGGTTTAGAAGGACTAGCTATTGATACACCGCTAACAGCACTAAGAGCCAATCAACCAGCAGAATATATTAGTGCTATTAGTAAACTATTCGACAATCCCCAACTGCGATCGCAATTATCCCAAAATGGTAGAAAACTTGTAGAAGCTGAATTTACCTGGGATATAGCAGGTAAGCGTTATGAGCAAGTTTGTTTAGGTGCTAAGGAGGGATGAGGGGGATGAGGGGGATGAGGAAGATATAAATTCTTTCCTGCTTCCTCCACTCCCCCTACTTCCCCCACTTCCTCATCTCCCCCATCTTTCCCTTCCCTAAGATTGCAACTGTTCCAGTTTGGCTAAAACTTCCGCACTGTGGACAGAGGGATTTACTTTGACAAAAGTTTCGCGGAGAATGCCTTGCGGATCGATCAGGAAACTATGGCGCATAGATACAAAACCGATCCAAGAACCGTAAGCCTTACTAACTGCACCAGTAGTATCAGCCAGCAAAGGAAATTTTAATCCCTCAGAATCACAAAATTCAGCGTGAGAATCGATATCATCAGCACTGACACCGATAATTTGTGCATTTTTTTCTAAATACTTTGGTAAATCTTGCTGAAAACGACGCGCTTCAATCGTGCAACCTGCGGTAAAGTCCTTGGGATAGAAATAAAGCACTACCCATTTACCTCGTAAATCAGCTAGAGAAAGCTTACCATCGCCTGTATTAGTTGGCAGAGTAAAGTCTGGTGCAGGTTGATTGATAGTAGGAAGTTTGCCCCCAAGTGCATAAGCTGTAGGGGCAAAATTCAACCAACTGATGACAGCAAAACAGCTGACAAGCAAGATTTGTAAAAAATGGCGGCGGGAAATCATCATGTAAGTAAGAATAGTAACTTTACACAAGTTTACATTCTTAACTACAAGAGATGTTATGTGTGTGCATCACTATTTTTTGGGGGTTGATCTACGCTTTCGATATATTGGCTATCGATGAGGAATGCACCTCTAGCAAAGCGTACACCCCAATACCCGCCAGGACGGCGATCAAGCACAGTCCCTTCCTCTCCTAATTGAATTACATCAGGAGGGCGTAACATGGGCATAGGGTCTGCTGTTTTGATATAAGGCGGTAATGCCACAACACGGACTTTACTACCGACAATAAATTCTTCAGACATAAAGATTAGTAAGAAACGAAAATCCCAGTATCTCCAAGATACCGGGATTTTCAGGCGTTCAATATGCTGTTGTGTGAGAAAGTAAGTAAAGGTAAGGGGAGGAACTAATCCCCTTTCCAATCTTCTGCAAGAAGCTTGTTAACTGTGAGCGATCAGCTACGCTGGGCGGAACGCCATCGCTAAAGTCAGCCAAAGTAAAAGTCAAAGCAAATCTGGTTGCCAAATCATTACAGCTTGGATTATTGATTTTGAGGTGGAGTTTGATTATTCTGTCTTTGCTGCCAACGCTGACGACGGCTAGCCTTTAGTTCTTGTAGTTTTGCTCGCTGTTCAGTAGTTAAAACAGCCTCAATCTGTTGTTTTGACGATTGACGAATTGATTTGATTCTATTTTTTTGGTCTTGAGTCAAATTCAAGTCAGCAAGAACATTACCGCGCTTACCAGCTTGGGGACGCTGGCCTTGTTGACGCTGTGCCTGACGCGCTTGACGCGCTGCTTCTAACTTAGCCTTTTGTTCTGGGGTAAAAACTGATTCGATTTGAGTGCGGCTGTTATCCATAATTTGTTTTATTTTGGCCTTCTGGTCGTCGGTTAGTCCCAAACTTTCCCAAGGCCCTTTCCGCGCACCTTGTGCAATTACTGGCGCAGCAGAAGAATTTGCTTGTGCATGAACAACGAAGGGAGTTGTAGTTAAAGTAAGAGCGATCGCTCCAGCTAGCAGAGATAACGGCTTGAGTTGCATTGATTACCTTGGTTCGTTTTCCTGTGGAATGTAATCATCTTAGGAATTTTGATCAACTATCCACATGAGGAGAAAGTCATGAATAAAATCATGACTAAAGTCATGGTTTCATCCTGATTCAAGTAACTGGTGATTCTCTACTAATTAAAGTAAACATAGAAAACTAGGCTTGGTCGGTTGTCAGTGGTAAATATTTTTTGGCCACTCACTGAATTTTAGATTTTGGATTGCCGATTTTGGATTGGGATTGATTGGTTAATAACCCTTGCTCAATCTCTTTCTATCTAAAATTCGGAGGTTCAATCTAAAATTTAAAATCTAAAATCCAAAATTGTGTGACTAGGGGATGAGGTATTAAACTTTTATAAAAACAACTAACTAACAAGCACTGACAACTGACAAATTATTCTATCTTTAAATATTAAATATGAGTCGAGCCATTAAATTAAACAATCATCCTTTCCCCTTTTTACTCTACTTAGAATGGGTATTACTAGCAATATCTATTGTTACATCTGTCTTGCCCTATCCTTCACCAAAATTTTCTAGTAGATTTCCTGAACTGACGATATTGAGCCTAATAATTTTTGGCTTAATGGGTTTGCGATTGCCTACACATAATAAAATAAATAAAGTCATTTATACAGCCTGTGAAATCTTTTTGATTTTTATTACTGGGTTATTTGAAGGTAGAGCAGCAAGAATGTTCCCCTTCCTCTACATTATTTTAGTAACTCGTAGTTGTTTAATTTTTCCTTTGCCTGGGCGTTTAGCTGTTACTTTTTTCTCTTTTAGTTTATTTTTATCCACCTTAATCAATAGATTACCTCGCGCTAATTTACCGATACAAGCACAAGAGCGGTTTCGTTTTTTCACTTTGAGCCTGATATTAATATTCGGTCTAAGTTTAATTTTCGTCTTACTATTAATGAATAGCTTATTATCTGAAAGACAAAGCCGAGAAGAATTGGCAGTGGCGAATGAAAAATTGCGTCAATATGCTCTAAGAATTGAAAATCAAGCAACTTTAGAAGAACGGAATCGCATTGCGCGAGAAATTCACGACTCATTAGGACATTCTCTCACTGCATTGAATTTACAATTAGAAACTGCGTTAAAATTAGCGCCATCTAATCCCGATAAAGCACAAAGTTTTTTAACTAAGGCAAAAGAACTTGGCTCTAAGGCTTTGCAAGATGTACGCAATTCCGTTTCTACTATGCGTTCTCATCCTTTGCAAGAAAAAACTTTAGATGAAGCAATTGATAATCTGGCACAAGAGTTTCAACACCATACCGGAATTGTATTAACTTGTGTGCTGAATGTTAATAATCAATTATCGATGGAAGTAAATACAGCTATCTATCGAATTATCCAGGAATCGTTAACAAATGTATCTAAACACGCCAGAGCTACAAGAGTTAATATAGAAATTTCTTTAAGTAGAGGTAGCTTGTTGTTGATAATTCAAGATAATGGAAGAGGGTTTGATATCCAACAAAATACCACAGGTTTTGGCTTACAGAGTATGCGCGATCGCACTTTAGCATTAGGAGGTAAATTTGCAATCAATAGTAGCATTGGTGGTGGTTGTCAAATTACCGTTGATATTCCTTCAAGTAGATTGACATGATTAAAGTTTTGTTGGTAGATGATCAAAATCTCATCCGTCAAGGATTAAAAGCATTATTAGAGCTAGAGCCAGATATAGAAATTATTGGCGAAGCAGAAAATGGTAAAATCGCCCTTGATTTAACCGCTCAATTTCATCCAGATGTAGTCTTGATGGATATCAGAATGCCAATTATGGATGGAGTTGCAGCTACACAATTAATTCAACAAAATTTTCCCAGAGTTAAAGTCTTAGTTTTGACAACTTTTGATGATGATGAATATGTCAAAACTGCTTTACAACATGGGGCGATGGGTTATTTACTCAAAGATACACCCTCAGAAGAATTAGCCGTGGCAATTCGCGCAGTTCATAGGGGCTATACTCAACTAGGGCCGGGGATAGTCAAAAAACTCTTAACCCAGTTTCAGGCGACACCCAACCACACACCCCCTGCGCCGCCTAATTTAACGGAACTTACCCCCAGAGAAAAAGAAGTTTTAAAACTAATTGCTACAGGTGCTAGTAACCGCGAAATTGCTCAACAACTATATATTTCTGAAGGTACAGTCAAAAATCACGTGACTAATATATTAAATCGGCTGAGTTTGCGCGATCGCACTCAAGCCGCTATTATTGCCAATACCTATTTAGATTATTTCAATGAATCTGAGTAATTACGTTTGCCTGAGTGCAGACATGACTTGATCAGTCACATCTCTACCACCTTGGAAATTAACAAAAATCGATTGAATTGTGTAAATAATTCCCCAAGGTATTCCCCACCATCCTAAAAAGAAGGAAATCAAAATAAACTTTAAGCTCTTTTTGAAAGTTCCTTGTCTAGCTTTAATTAAATGAATTTCTGAACTGCGTCTAAATGTTAAAATCAATACAGAAAAACAATAAGGGAAAACAACAAACTTAGCACCATTAGCTAATTCTTTATTTAATTCCTCTACCGTTATTCCATCTAAACCTATGATTTTTGACATTTGCCACCTTGATAATTTAAGGATTATTAGGTTTCTGAAATAAACTCAAACATTCCTGTTTAAGAATACCCTTAGTCACTTTGATATTTCGGAAAGACTTAGCAATTATTTCTTCACAAGATATTTCAATCTGTGCTTGATTCGCTGCAATTAAATCTTCAATTGAAGCACCATAGACAATCTCGGCTATTCCACTCCACACACAAGCTGCTGCACACATGGGGCAAGGTTCGCCAGTAGTGTATATGGTATAACCTTTTAAAGAAAAGCTTTGTAGTTTACTAGTTAAACGACGAATAACATTAATTTCTGCATGAGCAGAAGGATCACTATCCCTACCAACAGTATTGTGTGCGATCGCCACGACTTGATTATCTTTGACAATTACTGCACCATATGGAGAATCTCCTTTTTTTGCCTCTGCTAATGCTAGGCTCATAAAATATTCTTGATTCATATTAACTAGATAATTCAGCAACCTAAACAGTAAAAATACCATATTTAACCAGTTATCTCTAAATATGTTACTAAGTAGAAAGAAAACTGAATTTTACTTAACAGACCTAGAAACCCCGTTAGGCAAAGCGATTAATCTAATAATCGCTGCCTTGGTTTTATTATCATCAGGTATTTTTGTAGCTCAAACATACAACATACCTGATTCTATTCGTTGGCAGTTAGATGTAATAGATAAAATTATATTAGTAATTTTTGCGGTAGAATATGCCCTCCGTTTATGGAGTGCTGAAAATAAACTGCAATATATATTTAACGTTTATTCAATTATTGACTTAATGGCGATTTTGCCATTTTTCATAGGTTGGGTAGATATTAGTTTTATTCGGATATTACGTTGGTTTAGAATATTACGACTAATCAGATTCATCGATAGTAGATTTTTCTTCGGCAGTATCAGTTCGGAAGATGGAATAATTTTCATTCGTATACTGTTTACTTTATTTACTATCATCTTCGTTTATTCTGGGTTAATTTACCAAGTAGAACATCCTGTAAACACACAAGCTTATAAAACTTTTTTAGATGCCTTTTATTTCTCAGTAGTCACCATGACAACTGTCGGATTTGGTGATGTAACACCTATTTCCGAAGTAGGTAGATTATTAACTGTGTTGATGATTTTGACTGGTGTAGGGTTAATTCCTTGGCAAGTTGGCGATTTAATTAGGCGTTTAGTAAAAACCACAAATCAGGTAGAAACAGTTTGCTTAAGTTGTGGTTTGCAATTTCATGATCAAGATGCGGATTTTTGTAAACGCTGTGGAAACAAATTACCTAGCAAACCATACCAAAGGACTGGCGGTAACTGAACTCAAGCCACACGATCACAAAGCACTACAGGAGTTAGAAACAGCTTTGATATGGTATCTCAGTAGGATAGCGATCGCACTTCTGGGGTTATAGCCAAGTAATTGGTGTATAGTTTGAGTTATGCCAGATCATCCTCTCAAGAGTTGCTCTATGATTGCTCTAGCTGGTATTGCCATTCAAGACAAGATATACGAAAGTTCTAATTCTCTAGTTTATCGAGGCATCAGAAACGATGGAGTAGGGATCGTGGCAAAAATACTCAAGCAAGATTATCCCTCACCTCAAGAACTAACCCGTTACAGACAAGAATATAAAATTATCCGTTCCCTCACACTGGAAGGAGTGGTGAAGGCATATAGCCAGCAAGACTATCAACGTACTCTGGTAATTATATTAGAAGATTTTGGGGCAGAGTCCTTAGAGCAATTCATACACAAGCATCCAGATATTTTCTGCCCGATGCCTTTATCGACTTTTCTAGGTTTTGCGATCGCCCTCACCAACATTCTAGGCAGAATCCATGCAGCCAATGTCATTCATAAAGATATCAACCCTGGAAACATAGTCCTCAATCTCGATACTGGCGTTATCAAAATTATTGACTTTGGAATTGCCACCCAATTTAATCGCACGAATCCGACTTTCAAAAACCCTCATGTTTTAGAAGGAACCCTCGCCTACCTGTCTCCAGAGCAAACAGGGCGGATGAACCGTTTGCTCGATTACCGGACTGATTTCTATTCGTTGGGCGTGACATTTTACGAACTGCTCACCGGACAACTACCATTTCCCACCAAAGACGTGCTGGAGCTAGTCCATTGTCATATTGCCAAACATCCAATTGCGCCTCATGAAATAAATACGACGATTCCCAAACCAGTTTCAGATATCATTCTCAAACTGATGGCGAAAAACGCCGAAGAACGCTATCAAAGTGCCTGGGGCATCAAAGCAGATTTAGAAATCTGTGCTGAACAATTAGAACAAACTGGTCAAATCTCTAGTATTCAACTGGCACTTCAAGACATTTGCGATCGCTTTCAAATTCCCCAAAAACTTTATGGACGGGATCAGGAAGTTGCAATGTTACTGGCGGCGTTTGCTCGCGTAGCGTGTCCAGAAGATAATCCCGTTGCTGCTTTACCAAATCATTCAGAAACAACTTTACAAACCCAACAAACCGACAACCCAAAATTCCAAGTTGAAATGATGTTGGTATCTGGCTATGCTGGCATTGGCAAATCAGCGTTAGTGCAAGAAATTTATAAACCAATCACTCAAAAGCGTGGCTATTTTATCTGGGGTAAATTCGATCAATTTCAGCGCAATATTCCCTACAGTGCGATCGCAGATGCTCTGCAAAAATTGGTGCAGCAATTGCTCAGTGAACCAGACGAACAAGTGCAACAGTGGCGATCGCTGTTACTTACAGCTTTGGGAAACAACGGACAAATCATCATTGATATCATCCCGGAAGTTGAATTAATTATCGGCAAGCAGCCGCCTGTACCAGAAGTTGGTGCAACAGAAGCTCAAAATCGCTTTCATCGGATTTTTGGGCAATTTTTGCGGATATTTTGCTCAAAAAAACATCCCCTAGTGATATTCTTAGATGATTTGCAATGGATAGACTCAGCGACGCTGAATTTAATTGAGTTGATGCTGCTGGATGAGCAAGCCCAATCATTATTTTTGATTGGAGCTTATCGAGATAATGAAGTCAAGCCAACGCATCCATTAGCGTTAATGCTAGAGAGACTGCGAAAACAAGGGGTAGTACTTCAGGAAATTACCCTAACACCTTTAACGCTTGAGCCGTTGAATCAGTTAATTGCCGAGACGCTGCATCGGAATGCAGACATCGTTCGTCCCTTAGCTGAGTTAGTTTTACGTAAAACCCAGGGCAATCCGTTCTTTGTCAATGAATTTTTGAGAATGCTGTACAGCGAAAATCTGCTGACATTTGATGCTGAACACTTATGCTGGCAATGGAACATAGCTGATATTCAAGCCCAGGATATTACCGATAATGTTGTGGAGTTGCTACTAATCCAGTTAAATAAATTACCAGAAAACACACAGCAAATTCTCCAGTTAGCAGCTTGTATCGGTGCTGAATTTAATTTAGATACGTTAGCGATCGTTTGCGATCAAGCACCTGAAACGGTTTTTCAAGATTTACTAGCAGCCATACAACTTGGCTTAATTCAACCACTATCTGAATTAGATGAAAACTTATTAATTCAAGAGTATAAGTTCTTGCACGATCGCGTCCAACAAGCTGCTTATGCCCTAATCGATGAATCGCACAAACAGGTGGTTCATCTGCAAATCGGTCGCAATCTGCTGGAAAAAACGTTACCAGAGGAGTTATCAGAGCGGCTGTTTGCAATTGTCGATCATCTCAATTTAGCGATCGCTCTCGTCTTTGGGCAGGAACGAAACAGCATTGCCAGACTCAACTTAATGGCAGCCCAAAAAGCCAAAGCGGCTACTGCCTATAGTGCAGCTTTGAAGTATGCGATCGCAGGCATCGAGTTACTTGCAACCGATAGCTGGCAACAGCAGTATGACCTCAGTTTGATTCTCCATGAAGAAGCAGCAGAAACTGCCTATCTCTCAGGTGACTTTCAGGCGATGGAGCAATGGGTTGCTATTGTTCTGCAAGCAGCCAGAACCATTTTAGATCAAGTGAAAGTTCATGAGGTCACAATCAAAACCCATGTAGCACAAACTCACAAGTTAGACGCGATTAAAGTCGGGTTGCAAGTGTTGGCAAAACTAGGGCTGAACCTGCCAGAATCGCCCACAGAATTGCAGATTCAACAAGCACTAAAAGAAACAGCAAAAGTTCTGCAAGGAAGGAATATTCCAGATTTAGTGCATTTACCTTTAATGACAGATGCCAGTAGATTGGCAGCTATGCGGATTATTTCAAATATCGCTTCTCCTGCCTTTCAAGCTGCACCTGCACTGTTTTGGCTGATGGCGTGCGAGCAAGTCAAGTTATCGATTCAATATGGCAATGCACCCACTTCTGCGGTTGCCTATTCTTGTTATGGAGTCGTGATCACCGCAGCAACTCAGGATGTAGAGAAAGCTCATCAGTTTGGTCAACTCGCCCTCAACCTTGTGAAACGACTGAATGCGAAAGAACTTAAAAGCAAAACCTTTCTAATTGTTGCGGAAGGCATCAGCTTTGGCAAGTCTCATTTTAGGGAGATTGTATCTCTATTGCAGGAAAGTTACTCTAGCGGAGTAGAAACCGGAGATTTCGGATTTGCAGGTTTAGCGGCTTACCAAAAATGTGAGTATTTATATTTCAGTGGATTAGAACTGACTCAATTAGAACAGGAGATGGAGAATTACAGCCATGCGATCGCCCAATTGAAGCAGGAAACTTGCTTAAATTACCATCAAATCTTTTGGCAGGCAGTGCTTAACTTACAAGGGCAGGTTAATAATCCCTGCTGTTTACAAGGCGTTGCTTACGATGAGCAACAGGGATTGAACCGCTATTTAGCAAATAATGATTCTCTGGGATTTCAATATTTCTATATCAACAAGCTGATCCTCTGCTATCTATTTGGCCAGTTTACTCAAGCGTTAGAAAGTGCAAATGCGGCTGAGGGATATCTTAAAGGTGCGCCAGGGCAAGTAACGATGCCACTGTTCTGCTTTTATGATTCTTTGGTGCGACTAGCAATTTATTCATCTGTTCCTGATTCAGAAAAAAAAGTATTTTTGCTGAACGTGAGCAGCAACCAGGAAAAAATGCACAAATGGGCGCATTATGCGCCGATGAATTTTCTGCATAAATATCATTTAGTCGAGGCAGAAAAAGCCCGAGTTTTAGGTCAGTTGCTTGAGGCAGAAGGGTTTTATGAACAAGCGATTCAAGGAGCCAGAGAAAACGGATATCTTCAGGAAGAAGCGTTAGCTTACGAATTAGCTGCTAAACATTATCTGGCGCGAGGTTTGGAAAAATTTGCCCAGATATATATGAAGGAAGCTCACTACTGCTATGAACGGTGGGGCGCAACCGCAAAGGTCAGGAATTTAGAGGCTGATTATCCTCAGTTTTTTCCTCAATCAACAAGTGTGACCCTACCAATCCACACTACGGCTGGAACTACCTCTAATACCTCTCATGTTGCTCTCGATTTAGCAACAATAATGAAAGCAGCCCAAGCGATTTCCAGTGAGATTGAACTGGAACAACTGCTGCACAACTTAATGCAGATCCTCATTGAAAATGCTGGAGCGCAAACCGGATGTCTGCTTTTAGAAAACGCAGGAGAATGGACGATCGAAGCGACCTGTGAACTGGTTGAGGGCGCACAGACCTGTACAACCCAAGTACTGCAATCGATTTTGATCGCCAATCGTTTACCTGAATCGATTATTCATTATGTGATTCGGACTCATGAGTCGGTTATTCTCAATGATGCTACTCGTGAAGGTAATTTTATCAATGATCCCTATATTCAACACCACCAGATTCAATCAGTCTTGTGTTTACCACTGCTCAATCAAAGCAAACTCATCGGTTTATTGTATCTAGAAAATCAGATGGCAACTGGGGCATTTACACTGGAGCGATCGCAAATTCTCAGCCTACTTTCTACCCAAGCAGCGATCGCAATTGAAAATGCCAAACTCTATGCAAAGCTTCGAGCAAGCGAAAGCAGGATGACTCAATTTCTAGAAGCAGTTCCGGTAGGCATTGGCATCGTCAATGCAGAGGGTCGCCCTTATTACGCCAATCAACGGGGCATTCAACTCATGGGTAAAGGGATCGATCCTGCTGTGCCGCCGGAGCAAATCTCAGAGGCTTATCAGTTTTATGTGACGGGAACGGATCGAATCTATCCCACTGAAAAACTGCCAGCTATCCGGGCATTGAGCGGCGAACGCACCACCGTTGATGACATGGAAATTCGTCAAAATAGCACTACCATTCCCATTGAGGTATGGGGAACGCCAATCTTTGACGAACAGGGCAAGGTAGCTTATGCGATTGTAGCCTTTCAAGATATCACTGAGCGCAAACAAGCCCAGAAACTTCTCGCCGACTACAACCAAACGTTAGAACAGCAAATTACTGAGCGTACTTTGCTCCTTTGGCAGGAGATTGAAGAGCGCCAACGAGTGGAGAATGCCTTGCGACAAAGTGAAGAGCAACACAGGTTGACAATGGACTTCACGCACATCGGTAGTTGGAACTGGAATATCATTGAGAATACAACAGAGTGGAACGATAACCACGCTCGATTGCTGGGGTTAGTACCGGGTAAAGTTGAGAATAAAACTCAAGCATGGCGAGATCGCGTTCATCCAGAAGACATTCATCGGGTTGAGCAAGCTGTTTCAACATCTCTGGCAACCCACACTGATTGTGAAGTTGAATATCGAGTCATTCATCCAGATGGCAGTATTCATTGGTTGGTAGGTCGAGGTCGAGGAATTTATAACGAAGCTGGACAGCCTGTGCAGATGTTGGGTGTGATTCTTGACATTACCGAACAGCGAAACGCTGCACTGCGCGAACGCACACGAGCCGAGCAAGCATCTATTCTGGAAGAACGCAACCGAATGGCGCGAGAAATTCATGATACACTAGCTCAATCTTTCACTGGTATTTTACTTCAGGTTAGAGCAGCAACACAAGTGTTGGCGGACGACCCAGAAGCAACCCAAGTACATCTAGACATGATTGAGGAACTAGCACGCGCTGGGCTAGCTGGGGCAAGACGATCTGTATCAGCACTCCGGCCGCGGCTACTAGAAGAAGGTAATTTAGAGAGTGCCTTGCATCGTATTGTGGCTCAAATGCGATCGACGACCGACACCGCTCTGATTTGCGAAACTCAGGGTACAGCCTATTCCTTACCAACCGAAGTGGAGAATAACTTACTCAGAATTGGGCAGGAAGCATTAACCAATGCGATTAAATACGCTTCTGCCAGCGAAATTCGGGTTGAGTTAGTGTACAGCGAGACACAGTGTATCTTACGAGTTAAAGACGATGGCGGGGGCTTTGGCGTAGGTAGCATTCCTTTAAGTGGTGGGTTTGGCTTATTAGGAATGAGCGAACGAGCAGAGCGCATTAACGCACAACTAACAATTCAAAGCCAACCTGGTCAAGGAACAGAAATTATTGTCACTATCAACCCTTGAGTGAGAATTACAATGAGCCAATCCACTACGATTCGGGTGCTGATTGTTGACGACCATGCCATAGTCAGAAAGGGTCTAGCAACCATCATTAACCGCGATCCAGAAATGACAGTGATCGCTCAAGCTGAAGATGGGCAGCAGGCGATCGCCACGTTTCGAGAATACCAACCTGATGTCACACTAATGGATTTACGAATGCCCAAAATGGGAGGTGTTGAAGCCATTATGGCGATTTGTGCTGAATTTAAGCAGGCTCGGATCGCGGTACTCACAACCTACGATGGTGATGAAGATATCTATCGCGGTTTACAGGCGGGCGCTCAAGGCTATCTGCTCAAAGATTCTAAACTTGGCGAGCTTTTGAATGCGATTCGCGCCATTTATAATGGTCAAAAATACATTCCGCCAGAAGTGGGCGCAAAATTATTGCAGCGAATTAGCAATCCAGAACTGAGTGAACGAGAGTTGGAAGTGCTGCGTTTGATGGCCCAAGGAATGGGTAATCAGCAAATTGGGACTGCTTTGATTATTGGTGAAAGTACCGTCAAATCGCATGTGAATCGCATTTTGAGCAAACTGGGAGTGAGCGATCGCACGCAAGCCGTGATTACTGCTGTTAAGCGTGGGATTGTCAATTTATAAGGTGTATTCAAGTTAGTATCCAAATTCCAACTTTAGTTGGAGACAACCTTCCACTGCGAGCTGGAGGGCTTCATCCATCACTCGATGGTACAAAAATGCCAACCCACAGTGGACGACAAGAGAGGGTCAATTGTCTATATTGAATCCATAGCAACGTTAGCGCAGTTGGGTTGTAAGGCTTAAGTTTGCTTAATACAAACCAAAACATGACTTACGACCATGATAATCGTTCTTTATTCGTTCCGCCTTCAACCCAAGATCATATTCAAGGTGTACTGAATGCTGCTGTAGTCTTCGTCATGTATGGAGATTATGAATGTTTTCAAAGTGCCAACGTCTATCGATTGATTAAAGTTGCCAAGCAGCAATTGAAGGTTTCATTTGGAGAAAACAATTTAGGTTTTATCTTCCGTCATTTTCCTCAGATACAGATTCATCCACATGCTCAACGGGCAGCCCAAGCTGCGGAAGCCGCATCGGCTCAAGGGCAGTTTTGGCAAATCCATGAGATATTGTTCATTCATCAACAAGAGTTAGAGAATGGCTATCTAGTAGAGTATGCCAATCGTTTAGGACTTGATATTTCTCAATTTTTGCAAGATTTATCCAGAGGAACGTATGTCGATCGCATTAATGCGGATATCGAAGGTGGACTGCGAAGTGGAGTGGAGGCCGCACCAGCTTTGTTTATTAATGGAGTTCGCTATCTTGATCGCTGGACTGTTGAGCAGATAATGGCAGCCATTGTTGTGGCCAATGATTAAGGTTTTTGATTCTTATCCCAACAAGTATTTCAGTTGGGAGTATTTCATAACTTCTATACAGACGACAAGAACCAGAGATTTCAGCAATTTAGCAAGAATACAGAGGCGATCGCCATGATGGTTTTTACATGGAAAAAAGTTCAAAAATTGTTGCTATGGTTATTTGCATTAAGTGTTGTCATTGGAATATCAATCCATCCAACACCAGCCACCTCCAAGGAATCGCCTCAAGCGTCCAACTCTAAACCTGCGATCGTTCTCGTTCATGGGGCTTATGCTGACGGTACATCATGGCAACATGTAATTCCATTGTTAGAGCAAGATGGCTACAGGGTGACGGCTGTGCAGATTCCGCTCACATCGCTTGCTGATGATGTAGCAACGACGAAGCGGGTGATTAATAATCAAAAAGGTTCCGTTGTTGTGGTCGGACATTCCTATGGTGGAAATGTGATTACAGGTGCGGCAGCTGGCAATCCACAGGTGAAAGCTCTAGTTTATGTTAATGCTTTCGCACCAGATGTCGGTGAAAAGACAAGTGATTTGAATAAAAAGTACGCAGCACCTCCGATTAGTACGGCGATTGTATCTGATGCTGAAAACTTTCTCTATATAGATCGCGGGAAGTTTCACGAATTTTTTGCCCAAGACGTATCGAAGGCTGAGGCGCGAGTGATGGCAGCAACCCAAAAGCCGATCGCCAGCGCAGCGTTTGAGCAATCAGTGAATGAAATCGCCTGGAAAACGATTCCTTCCTGGTTTCTCGTGACTCAAAGCGATCGCGCCATCAACCCTGAACTTCAACGATTTATGGCGAAACGGATTCGTGCCAAGACAACCGAAGTTAACTCTAGTCATGTTCCTTTTATCTCTCATCCAAAAGAGGTTGCCAAGGTGATTGAAGCAGCAAGCACGGCTGTGAAGTAATCCCAATTTTAATGATTTGTTTGTGAGCTAAGTCCTGCGAACCAATGAGATGCAAGTTTGGTTTCTGGCAGAACATTTGATACAGCATTGATATGCAGTTAAATTCAGCAGATCGGGTGTTGTAAATCAAATAACTAACAGTATTTCAGCGCTCTTTAAATCAGTTCATTCTTGACTCCATTTATCCATTGTAGATAACAGAGGAAGAGAACTTTATGACTAATTATGACTACATTGTAATTGGTGCAGGGTCAGCAGGTTGTGTGGTTGCCAATCGTCTAACCGAAGACAATGAGACAACTGTGTTACTCCTCGAAGCAGGCAATCCAGATACAAAACCAGAGATTTTCATCCCAGCAGAGTGCGTCAATCTACTAGGCTCAGAGGTGGACTGGAGCTATTTCTCTGAACCAGAACCCTTCTTGAATAATCGCAAAATGTTTTGTTCCCGTGGCAAAGTCTTGGGGGGCAGTAGTTCGATTAATTTCATGATGTATGTCCGGGGCAATCATCACGATTATGACCACTGGCAGGAATTAGGAAATCCTGGTTGGAATTACCAGGGGGTCTTGCCCTATTTCAAGAAATCGGAACATCAGCAACGAGGCGCATCAGAATTTCACGGAGTTGATGGGGAGTTGAGCGTTACCGACCTCATTGCGCCTACTGTAACTTCTCAACGATTTGTAGAGGCATCTGTGGCAATGGGATTTGACTACAATCCTGATTTCAACGGTACGCAGCAGGAAGGAGCCGGACTCTATCAGCAAACTATCAAGGAGGGTAAACGGCACAGTGCTGCTGCTGCGTTCCTTATGCCCATTCTCCAGCGTCACAATTTGACCATAACGACTGGGGCATTAGTCACTCGATTGTTGTTTGAGGGAACCCGCACTGTTGGGGTGGAATATCTGCATGAGGGAATGCTGCACCAAGTCAGGGTTGAGCGGGAAGTGATTTTAAGTGCGGGGGCGTTCGATTCGCCCAAGCTGCTAATGCTTTCCGGCATTGGGGATGCAGCACACTTACAAACATTAGGGATTCCTGTTGTCGTCGATCTGCCAGGTGTTGGGCAAAACCTGCAAGACCACATTTTCTCTTCTGTAGTATACCAAGCAACTCAGGATTTACACTTTGCCAGCACCAGTGGTATCGGGGAAGCTGGATTATTTTTGCATAGCAAGTGGAATTCATCGGTTGCACCCGATTTACAGTTTCTCTTCGGTTCCATTCAGCTCTTACCCCCTGGCTATGCTCCAGAGGCATTTGGATTTACGGGTGCAGTCGCTTTGACCCATCTGCAAAATATTGGCAGTGTCAGTTTGCGTTCATCTAATCTCAACGATCCACCAACCATTCGGATGAATTATCTACAAAGTCAAGCCGATGTGCAGAAGCTGGTCGAGGGAATTAAGTTAATGCGTCAATTGTTTCAAACCAGTGCCTTTGATCAGTTTCGTGGCAAAGAAATTGCTCCGGGTGCTGAGGTTCAAAGTGATGCAGCACTCGAAGCTTACATTCGGGATACTTGCAGCACTGTATGGCATCCAGTTGGCACTTGCAAAATGGGCATTGACTCAATGGCAGTGGTAGATCCTGAGTTGCGGGTACATGGGGTTGAGGGATTGCGAGTTGTTGATGCCTCCATCATGCCCACGATCACTACGGGAAATACGAACGCACCGACCATCATGATTGGTGAGAAGGCAGCAGATTTAATTAAAGCAGGTCGCACAGCACGAACGGTTCTCAGCAAATCTAACGTCCAAAATCCGGCGTATTCACCTATTTAGAAACGGGCGATGGCAAATAGAACACTCGACCTCTGTGAAGGAATACACAATGGCACTGATTACAACACCATTCGGACGACATTCCACCGCCGCCGAGGTCGTAGAAGGAATTGATCTTTCTGGCAAGCGGGCGATCGTTACGGGAGCCGCATCGGGCATCGGCGTAGAAACGGCGCGGACACTGGCTCAAACTGGAGCGATCGTCACACTAGCTGTGCGTAATACCGATGCTGGAGCGCAAGTAGCGGCTGACATTATGGCTACTACTGGGAACCGGAATATTCATGTTGCTCCGCTTGATTTAAGCGATCGCAACTCAATTGCCAAGTTCATTGCTGCCTGGCGTGAGCCACTGCACATCCTCGTTAATAATGCAGGGGTAATGGCACTGCCTGAACAGCGCACACCCGAAGGCTGGGAGATGCAATTTGCCACAAACTATCTCGGACACTTTGCCCTAGCGCTCGGACTACACGACGCTCTCGCTGCCGAGGGTGCTGCCCGTATCGTGGTGGTTAGTTCTAGCGGACACCTGATGTCGCCCATTGTGTTCGATGATATTCACTTCATGTTCCGTCCTTATGATCCGTGGTTAGCGTATGGACAGTCCAAGACCGCAAGCATCCTCTTTGCTGTGGGTGCTACTGCACGCTGGTTCAAAGATGGTATTACCGCTAATGCCCTGATGCCAGGAGCGATCGCCACCAACCTCCAGCGTCATACCGGCGGTCTTAGAACCCCACCTGAGAGGCAGAAGACAATAGCGCAGGGTGCGGCAACTTCCGTTCTGTTGGCAACCTCTGCGCTACTCAAGGGCGTTGGCGGACGCTATTTCGAGGACTGCAATGAAGCCACTCTCGTCACCAACGGGAACGGCTATATGAGCGGAGTTGCCCCCTACGCCCTGAACCCAGACAATGCCGATCGGCTCTGGAATGAATCGTTGCTCCTGCTCGCTTGACCTGGCAGTAACAGTAAACACCCTCAATGCCGCTTGAAAACTGGTCTATTACTTAAAAGGAAAACTCAAAACTATGAATCCACAAACAGCTCAAACCACCACTACTGCTGACGAGTCGGCAATCAGTGCTTTCCATCGCCAGATGATTGATGCTTGGAATCGAGGTAGCGGCGAAGGCTTCGCTGCTCCGTTCAGCGAAACTGCCGATTTCATCACGTTCGAGGGTACGCATCTCAAGGGCCGAAAAGAAATCGCGGCATTTCATCAACAAGCGTTCGACACAGTTGTCAAAGGAACACGCCTGGAGGGTGAGGTGGATTTTATTCGCTTTGTGAACTCGCAACTCGCGCTCATGCTCGTAGTTATCAGGGTAATATTGCCTGGACAAACTGAAGCTTCACCGTCACGAGATTCGCTGCCGCTATACGTCGTAACGAAAGGCGACGAAGGTTGGCAGATCGAAGGGTTGCTCAATACCCGGAAGTTAACGCTAGAACGTCAATTCTTCTTAGACGACTTTGACTCACTGAGCGCAGAGGCTCAACGTCAAGTGACCGACCTAATTTCAAGTTTCAAGCAGCCTCATTAAGCAGATCAATCAAAAAAGATGTAAGGAATGGTACGCTTGTTAAGATACAAAAAATGATCGCTCTAGCTCTCCAATACGGACTTGACCGTACTAATTTTAGATTTTAGATTTTAAATTTTGGATTTTGGATTATTTTTGGTTCAAGCCCTGCCCCTGGTGGAGCCACTCTCGTGGGCGGGTTTCCCGACTTGAGAGAAGTGGCGTGGCAGAACAAATCGCGCTGCTTCGTCAATCCAAAATCTCCAAGCTGCATCCCCTTGTGGGTGCAGTCAATCCAAAATCGTCAATCCAAAATCTAAAATTGTTTGACTATTCTTCCTCCTGACTCCACTCTCCATTAGTAACTGACCGCTTTAAACCCAACAATCAAAGGATTAGCATCATGAGAAAACTGGAAGGGAAAATCGCCCTTGTCACGGGTGGCAATAGTGGTCTCGGTCTTGCCACAGCCAAACAGTTTGTTGCTGAAGGTGCCTATGTCTACATTACGGGTCGTCGCCAAGCTGAACTGGATGCTGCTGTAGAAGCCATTGGTAAAAATGTTACGGCTGTACAAAGTGATGTTTCTAATCTGGCAGACCTTGATCGCCTGTTTGCCACCATTAAGCAAGAGCAAGAACACCTTGATATCATCTTTGCTAATGCTGGCAGTGGACAAATTGCCCCACTTGGAGCAATCACTGAGGAACACTTTGACACAACATTCAACGTCAACGTCAAAGGTTTGCTATTCACCGTACAAAAGGCACTGCCACTGTTGCCAGAGGGCGCTTCTATTATCCTGAATGCTTCGATTACTTCTATAAAAGGTACACCAGCTTTCAGTGTTTACAGCGCCACCAAAGCCGCCGTGAGATCATTTGCTCGCAATTGGATACTCGACCTCAAAGAACGCAAGATCCGCGTGAATGCCATTAGCCCTGGTGTGGTTCCGACTCCTGGTTACGATCATTTGGGGCTGAATGACCAGCAGTTGCAAGAATTTGTGGACAGCCAAGCCAGCACCATCCCACTGGGACGAGTCGGCAAACCCGATGAGATTGCCAAAGCCGTTGTCTTTCTCGCTTCCGATGATAGCAGCTTTGTGAACGGCATTGAGTTGTTTGTTGATGGCGGTATGGCACAGATTTGAAGTGTCCTAAAAATATCCACACCAAAACCGTTGAGGAGTTCGGTGCTATGAATGCAAATAACGGCATCATCAGTCAGCCAAGCCCATATTCAGTAACCGAAACCATTGATCGCTTAGAAGCTATCCTTCAGGCAAAAGGCATCACCATTTTTGCCCGCATCGATCAACGAGCTGAAGCCAAAAAAGTTGGACTCAGCCTGCGTCCAACACAGTTACTGCTATTTGGCAACCCTGAAGCCGGAACACCGCTCATGGTGGCAGAACCGATGATCGCTCTGGATTTACCCCTGAAAATACTGGCTCATGAAGCGGCTGACGGCAAGGTGTGGCTGAGTTACAACGATCCTGATTACTTAAAACAGCGATTCTCTCTTTGTGATAAGTTGGTCAAAAACATCGCTATCATTACACCTTTAATCAATCAAGCACTCCAATAAACAACTCATTCATTTTTTCGATATCCCATGTTGGCTGCCGTAATTGAATGTAATCTAAAACTTTGAAGCTAAAGATGAAACTCATCTCTGTCAATGTAGGACTTCCACGTGAAGTAACCTGGAAAGGAAAACCCGTCCGCACTGGAATTTTCAAAGAGCCAGTTAATTCGAGAGTGATGGTGCGTGAACTCAATTTAGATGGCGATCGCCAAGCGGATCTCACCGTTCATGGCGGAGTTGACAAAGCCGTATATGTCTATCCTTTTGAGCATTATGATTACTGGCGAAGCGAATTGCCTGACATAGAGTTAACATTTGGGATTTTTGGGGAAAATTTCACAGTTACAGGATTTAAAGAAGAGGAAGTTAACATTGGCGATCGCTTCAAAATCGGCAGTGTGGAATTAATGGTGACTCAACCGCGCTTACCCTGCTACAAACTAGGGATTCGCTTTGGGCGAGCAGATATGGTGAAACGATTTCTCGCCAGTCGTCGCACCGGATTTTACTTTCGGGTTTTGCAAGAGGGCGAAGTTGGAGTCGGAGACACTTTAGAGTTGATCAGTCGAGATACCAACAATATTACTGTTGCTGATATCACTCAGCTTTATGTTCGTGAGCGAAACAATCCAGAGTTACTGCATCGTGCAGCTCAACTTGAAGCGTTACCCGAAAGCTGGCGGGACTACTTTCAAGAGCAGATCCATCGTCAGGATGTGAGATAGATCGACTTGTCGTAAAACTCCATCATGTCACTTTTATAACTTACAAAAAGTAATCCCATGACTACATATCGCACAGTTTCGATCGATGGGTTAGATATTTTCTACCGTGAAGCTGGTTCTCGTGATCATCCGACGATTTTGTTACTGCACGGCTTTCCAACTTCCTCTCATATGTTCCGCAATCTCATACCAGCCCTCGCTGATAAATTCCATCTCGTTGCTCCTGACTATCCGGGTTATGGCAACAGTTCGATGCCAACTGTAAATGAATTTGACTACACGTTTGATCGCTTGGCTGAGATTGTGGAGAAATTTATTGACGCGATCGCCCTCAAAAAGTACAGCCTTTATGTGATGGATTATGGCGCACCAATTGGCTATCGGATTGCTGCTAAATATCCAGAGCGCGTGCAATCTCTGATTGTTCAAAATGGCAATGCTTACGAGGAAGGTCTACGTAAATTTTGGGAACCAATTAAGGCATACTGGCAAGAGCGATCGCCTGAGAATGCTGAAAAGCTCAAATATCTGGTCACTCTAGAAGCAACCAAGTGGCAATATACCAATGGTGTTCGCAATCTAGAAGCAATCAGCCCCGATACTTGGACTATCGATCAACATTTCCTAGATCGCCCTGGCAACGGTGAGATTCAACTGGCACTTCTATATAGCTATGGCACTAATCCACCACTCTATCCCCAATGGCAAGAGTATTTCCGCCAGTATCAACCCCCTACCCTGATTGTTTGGGGCAAGAACGACTACATCTTTCCTGCTGACGGTGCTTATCCCTACCAGCGTGACTTGAAAGACGTTGATTTCCATCTACTCGATACCGGACATTTTGCCTTGGAAGAAGATGGGGATGCGATCGCAAACTATATCGAGCAATTTCTCACATCACGACTGCAATCTGTTCTCATATCAGGTTCGTCTAATTAGTTACGATAAAAACTTTGCTGACTTCTTTGCGGCTTTGCGCCTTTGCGTGAGATTTAATTTATAACTATTTTGCCTAACATGATATCACTTGATCGGTGGAAATGATAGATTATCCCAGCATGGCTAATGCTCAAATATAAACATTTGAATAACAATACCTTCGCCACAAAAAGAGTATGAACAAGAGAGGACTGATGTAGTAAAGATCGGCTGGAATCGTCAAAAAATGACCAGATAAAAAATACCTACTTTTGTAAGGGTTTTTATTGAAAAATTAAGGAGGATTGGTCATGGGAGCAATCGATACAGCACCGTTAGAAAACAGCCTGGGATTTCTAGCTTTAGGAGCTTATATTCTCACCTTAATGCCCACGAATCTCAGAATCATTTTTCCTCAAACTAAACAAACGAACCTTCCCAAATGGCTGTTAAAATATCGACGACTTATCGGTATTCTGGCTTTCTGCTTGGCTTTGCTTCACGCTTTCCTTTTAGTGAAAAAGAGAGACCTTGATTTTTTAGATCCCAATACCTATTGGATTTATATTCAAGGTATATCTACCTTCATAATTTTTACCCTATTGGCAATTACTTCTAATGACTGGAGTGTCAAAAGACTGAAAAAAAATTGGAAGCGATTACATACCCTGACTTACTTAGCTATGTTCCTGCTCACTTGGCACGTTTGGGACAAAATGTTAGAGCATTGGAGCTATTTAACCCCGATTGGGCTAGTAGGGATTGTCACGACAACCCTTTTATTTCTGATGCGACGCTGGATTGAACATCGGAATAAACAACAAAAAGCGAAAGGAA
This sequence comes from Nostoc sp. MS1, assembly GCF_019976755.1. Classification (NCBI taxonomy): domain Bacteria; kingdom Bacillati; phylum Cyanobacteriota; class Cyanophyceae; order Nostocales; family Nostocaceae; genus Nostoc; species Nostoc sp. MS1. The sequence continues at coordinate 1,525,119 of NZ_AP023441.1, read as the reverse complement.
AAGCGTTCTCATCTCAAATTACAGAAAAAATTACTCTATAGTACCGCTAGTCTCCGACACCGTTACGCAGTGGGTGCAAGCCAGATTATTCTCCCACTCGCACAAGGAATGTCCTGTTATGAGATCGAAACCAATTACCAGGAAATCTTCAGCAGCATTGGCAATCAGCACCCTAACTATCTTGGTTGGTAGTAGCAGTTGTGCTAGCCTATTGTCTTCCTTCCGAAACGCTAGTGTTGCTACTACCTCTGTTGCAACCATTCAACCCTTACGTTCTGTCCCAGGAAATTCAACTTGGGTTTACGCGATCGCAATTAGCCCTGATGGACGCTTCCTCGCCAGTGGCAGTTACGATAAAAAAATTAAAATTTGGGATCTGCTTAGTAACACCTTACTATATACTCTACAAGGACACGGTGATGCAGTGGTAAGCCTTGCCATCAGTCCAGATAGCAAGCTACTCGCTAGTGGCAGTTGGGATAACCGGATTAAACTCTGGAATTTAGAGACGGGGCAACTGCTTCGTACCCTAGATGGCCATACAGATGATGTAGAAGCCGTTGCCATCAGCCCTAACGGAAAGTGGTTAGCCAGTGGTAGTGCTGACACAACCATCCGCATCTGGAACGTACAGACTGGCGTACAAGTTCATCAGTTATCGGATGGAAAGTGGGTAAGAACTGTTGCTTTTAGTCCAGATGGGCAGACTTTAGCTAGTGGCAATGAGGATGGTACACTCAAAATTTGGCGGCTCATGGATGGTGCTGTTTTAAAAACCCTGAATGCTCATTCACAAGCCGTGCGCTCAGTAACTTTTAGCCCTGATGGACGGACTTTAGCCAGTGGCAGTGCTGATAGGACTATCAAACTCTGGCAAATGCCCACTGGTCAATTGTTGCACTCCCTAATTGGACATTCAGGCGTTGTGTGGTCAGTGGCTTTCAGTCCCGATAGTAAGAGATTAGCTAGTGGTAGCAATGATAGCACTATCAAGTTATGGGGGTTGCCTGAAGGCAAACTCTTGGAGGATTTGATAGGGCATGAGCGAGGCGTGCGGTCAGTAGTTTTCAGTCCGCATGGAGACATGATAGCTAGCAGCAGTGCCGACAAAACCATCAAACTCTGGTCTCTTCCTAAAAATTGATAAGAGACTTTCAGAAACAAGATCGAGTATTTCTGAATCTATTGAACGGTTTGAATTTAAAAGAGTAAACACATGACCACTTCTCGCACAGTTTGTGCAGTCCAATCAATTATCATGATAATTTTGTTAGGGCTTTGTTTCAGTAGTAGAGTAGTCGCTGGCAGCTTCAAATCAGATTTGACTGCCAAGAACTTTGGGTTGTTACAATCAGAAAATCCTCAATGTATCACAAGTACAGAGCAACAATTACGTGTAGATAAATTACTAAAATTGATCCAGCAGCGATTGCTAATGGCACATGATGTAGCCCGGTGGAAATGGAATCATAAACTTCCTATCGAGGATCGAAAGCGTGAACAAGAGTTATTATTAAAGGCTAGGCAACAAGCAACAATCTATAGCCTAGATCCCGATATGGTTGCAGCATTTTTTCAAGCACAAATAGAAGCAGGAAAACTTATCCAAGCAGTTGATTTTCAAACCTGGCAAAAGCAAGGAATTAAATCTTTTCCTCACGTGCCAGACTTAAACCAGATATTGCGACCATCTTTAGATAAATTAAACACAGAATTTCTTTTTGCTTTAACAGAACTGACTCAATTTCTAGATTGCCCGCAGATACAAGAATTAATAAAGTCACGTTCCCAGGTGATTATTCAGGGAGATGGTATTGTCAAGCAAGTGCAGTCTATTGCAATTTCACCCCTACAGGCGACGGTTGAGCAACTCAAAGGCTTGCCTCCGGCGTGAATTGTGGTTTCAAAGAGCGATATAAATGCAGACGAGGGCATAGCCTATGGACGCAAGCTCGATGAAGCTGGGGTCGAGGTAACAACTGTGCAGTACAACGATATAATTCATGACTTCGGACTACTGAATGGTTTAGCAAAGTTGCCAGAAACCCGTTCTCTATTTGTTCAAGCTGCTGCACAATTGAAGAAATATCTGCAATAGGATGCGATCGATTTTTATAGGGAAGGGTTTTATAGGGAAGGGAAAAGACGCTTACATACTATGAACAACTCTGAAAATTCTCGACCACCCCTGCCGCCTTTTGATAATGAATCCGCTATCCAAAAAGTCCGAATTGCGGAAGATGCTTGGAACACACGAAACCCTGAACTAGTATCACTCGCTTACACGTCGGATAGCAATTGGCGTAACCGCTCAGAATTTCTATCTGGTCGTGAAGCGATCGTCGAGTTCTTAACACGTAAATGGCTTAAAGAATTAGACTACCGTCTGATCAAAGAGCTTTGGGCTTTTAAAGACAACCGCATTGCTGTCCGGTTTGCTTACGAATGGCATGATGATTCCGGTAATTGGTTTCGCTCTTACGGTAATGAGAATTGGGAGTTTGACGAACATGGATTTATGCGATGGCGTGTTGCTAGCATCAACGACCTGCCCATTCACCACAGCGATTCTCCAAAGGAGACGCTACGCGAACGCAAATACCACTGGATACTAAGTAAGTCGGTGGGAAAAAACAAAGCTAAGTTAAGAAAGGTAAACAAGGCTATAACCCTCTTCCCTCCTGCCTTCTGCCTCCTGCCTCCTGCCTTGCCATAGCGATAATTTTTAACACTGAGCTACTTAGGTCGTCGTCCTGACGATCATCCCGGATTGTCCGACCTCAATCTTTGAGAATTGGATGGCACTTGCACTTAACGCAGCACTGATAAATTTTGGATATATCACCAATACCGTCTAATTAGTTTTTCAATACTCTTGAACACAATGAAAATACTACTAAAAATATCCGCATTATTACTTGCTCTGCCAATTAGTGTATTAACTAATTGTTCCTTAATAGCTTCTGCTGATTCTACAGCTGGCATCGTCTTGAGTACAAAATGCCAGGGTGGTTACAACATCAATATTTGGCAGAAATATAAGAATGGTGAACTGCTTTATCGCGCGACCAGTCGTAACGGTAATTTAAGTTTGGGTAAAGGAACTAGCCAAGCGACAGAAGGTGTCCGAGTGTATAAGTTTCGGAATAGAAATTATGAATATTGGGTGTGGGATGGCACATTAGATGACCCACAGTCTGGAACTTTAGAGGTGTATAAAAACAACCGTATCCTGATGCGGCAAGCTTGTACGAAAAGTTGAATTTTCTAGCAGGTGTTATACACTTTTTTTAAATCTAGTTAGGGGAAGCATCTTGAGTTACGCTCGCCAAATATATCATCGTTAAAACTTTCTCACAAAGCTAATCTTTTTTGAAGTTTATAACATCTCATAAACATCGTACTTACAAACTCAAAAGATATGGAAGTGGACATTCAACACTATGACGATCTTATTATCGGCGGCGGCAAAGCGGGTAAAACACTTGCACCAGCGCTGGTTGCTGACGGACGTAAAACCGCTCTGGTTGAACGCAGCTTAAATATGATTGGTGGCGGGTGCATTAATATTGCCTGCATTCCTACTAAAACTATGGTGGCGAGTGCGAATGTGGCAAACATAGTGCGAAACAGTGCCGCTTATGGTGTTAAAACTAATATACCTATAGTTGATCTAGCAAAGGTAATCCACCGAAAAAGATCAGTTGTGCAATCTGCGCGTGAAATGAACTTGCACAATTTAGAAACGGCTCTGGATCACAACTTAATTATTGGTGAAGCAAGGTTTGTTGCTCCTAAAACAATCGAAGTAACAACGACTCTTGGGAATAATCGCTTACTTACCGCCGATCGTTTATTTATTAATACTGGTACACGACCATTAATTCCATCCATCCCCGGACTCACAGAAGCTGGATTTTTAACGAGTGAGTCGATTATGGAGCTAGAATACCTGCCTGAACACTTGATCGTTCTCGGTAGTGGCTACATTGGCTTGGAGTTTGCCCAGATGTTTCGGCACTTTGGCTCTGGTGTTACGGTTATTGGGCAAAGTGAGCAAATCCTGTCACAGCAAGATCCAGATATAGCGATCGCCGTGCAAACACTGCTGGAACAAGATGGGATTGAATTTTTGCTGAAGGCGAAGGTGTTGAGGGTTGAGCGCACTGGTAATGAAACCATCCTGCAAATCCAAGTTGGCGATCGTGAAATCACCATCCAAGGGTCGCATTTGCTCGTCGCTGTTGGTCGTACACCCAATACCGATAGCTGAAATTTAGCTGCTGCTGGTGTAGCGACCGATACACGCGGATTTATTCAAGTCAACGATCACTTAGAGACGAACATTCCGGGGATTTGGGCGTTAGGCGACATCAACGGCGGCCCGCAATACACTCATATATCGCTCGATGATTATCGCATTGTCAAAGCTAATTTAATTGATGGGGGCAACCGTAGTACACGGGATCGATTGGTTCCATCTTGTTTGTTCATCGATCCAGAACTGGCTCATGTGGGTTTAACTGAAACTGAAGCACAGCAACAAGGATATGCGATCCGCGTGGCGAAGGTGGATGCGTCAGCCGTTCCCAGAGCGAGAACACTCGGTCAAACTGATGGACTTTTAAAGGCGATCGTGGATGCAGATACAGGTCATATTCTAGGATGTTCTCTGTTGTGTCATGAAGCAGGTGAAGTGATTTCAACTGTGCAGATGGTGATGCAGGCTCAGATGCCTTACACCGTTCTGCGCGATGGTATTTTGACTCATCCCACGATGACCGAAGGATTAAATATATTGTTTTCCAAGTTTTAAGGAGACAGTAATTGCAGACCCAAGGACTTACCAAATAAACGACATTTCACTTTTAAAAAAGTAGATATAGCATCATGAGTAAAACATCTAAAGTCGGTATTATTGGTGCAGGTAATGTAGGTGCAAATGTTGCAAATGCTTTAGTCCTACTTGGTAGATGTGTAAGGGTTGTCCTTTTTGACCGAACCTTATCAAAAGCTGAAGGGCAAGTATGGGACATTGAAGACAGCATTCCCCTACTTAAAGAAATGGAGATTTTACCATCAAATCAGTATGAAGATATAGCTGATTCAGATATCATTGTTGTGACTGTTGGGGTGCAGCCAAAACAAGGACAGACCCGGTTAGATACATTGAGCGACAATGCAGAGATTATGCGTTCGACAATTAAAGAATTGGATCGAGTTGCACCGAGTTCAATCATAATTATCGTTAGCAATCCAGTGGATGTACTCACGCGGATTGCGATCGCTACTTCCACCAGACCAGAAAATCTAATTTTCGGTTCGGGAACCGTTCTTGATACTGCTAGACTGAGATATCAACTTGGAAAGCGACTGAATGTTGCAAAACAAGACATTCATGCTTATGTGATTGGAGAGCATGGAGACAGTCAATTTGTAGTTTGGTCTAGCGCATTTATTGGGGGGATTATGTTAACTGAATTTCCCCTACCACAAGGAGCAACACTAGAACAAATTCAGCAAGAGTACGCACAGTTAACTCGTAAACGAGGGCATAACATTTTTGAACGCAAAGGGAATACAAGCTATGGTATATCAACAGTAGTTTGTCAGTTAGTTGATACCATCCTGCGAGATGAAAAGCAGATATTTCCAGTATCGGCCAGAGCAGATTCTCAGTATGGAGTTGGCAGTGAAGTTGTTTTTGGACTTCCATGTATCATTGGCTCAACAGGTATTGAGCGCCAACTGCTGTTATCAAGAAATGCTCATGAACAACGCTTATTAGAAGAATCAGCTAGCAAACTCAATGAAGCCTATAATTTTTTGCATAATTAAAATCAATTGGGTGTGGCTATGGTTGAAAATACAGTATCCTCAACAATACCTTTGCCATTAAATAGAACAAGGCAATACATGAGTTAAATATCAGTAGAGATTACTCAGGAAATCACTTTAGTTTCACTATTTGAGGGGCTGAAACTTAATATTCAATGCTTGTTGATAAAAATAGTGACTAAAAATAGCTAAATATACTTTCGTTCTAAAATTTGAGAACGTTGTTAATAAGGAATATTTTAATGATTAAGTTTTTAGTACGTACGCTGTTTACTACATTATGGATAACTGTATTTTTGAACTTGTCCACTTCTGTTGTTCTTGCACAAAGAACTTATGAACCAACAACTGAATCCCTATCAAAGCATGAAGTTCCAGACTGGTTTAAGGATGCAAAACTCGGAATTTTCATTCACTGGGGGGTATACTCTGTACCTGGCTATGCACCACTAACTGGAGAACTGAACAAAGTCGTTGCAGAGCGTGGTTGGGAATACTGGTTTGAGAACAACCCTTATTCGGAATGGTATTACAACTCCATGAAAATTGAGGGCAGTCCAACCTATAACTACCATCGTACGACCTATGGTGAAAGCTTTACCTATGATGACTTTATTCCCAGATTTAATGCAGCCATAACAAATTGGAACCCCTCAAAATGGGCAAAATTATTCTCTAAAGTGGGTGCGCGGTACGTTGTATTAACAACGAAGCATCATGATGGCTTTTTGTTGTGGCCTAGTAAAACTATAAACCAGCCAGGGCGAGCAGCAACACGCGATCTTGTAGGCGAACTAACACAAGCTGTTCGCAAAGAAGGTATGCGGATGGGTGTGTATTACTCTGGTGGTCTTGATTGGTCTTTCAAAGATACAACAATCACAGACTTCAATACGTTAGTGGGAGCAATTATTCAGGAAAAAGCTTATGCAGATTATGCGAATGCTCATTGGCGCGAATTGATTGACCGCTATCAGCCATCTATATTATGGAATGATCTTGGCTACCCTATAGGGCAAGCGAATGAAATTATGGCCTACTTTTACAATCACGTACCTGATGGTGTGGTGAATGACCGTTTTGATTTGGGTGGTCAGTTAGGGTTACACTTTGACTTTTCCACACCTGAGTATAGCCAACTCACCCAAATAGAACCAAAAAAATGGGAAAGTACAAGGGGTTTAGGTTACTCATTCGGCTATAACCAAAATGATACTGATTTGAACATGATTTCAGTAGATGAACTAGTTGACTTATTTGTAGATATTGTTAGTAAAAATGGAAATTTATTGCTGAACATTGGGCCAAAGGCTGATGGTTCAATATCCGAAGTACAGCTTGAAAGATTAGAAGGCTTGGGTAAATGGCTAGATGTGAATGGTAAAGCAATCTTTGGCTCACGCTATTGGATACGAGCAGAAGATTTAACTCCAGAACATATTCGAGTGCGCTACACCACTAATAAAGGAAAGTTATATGTGATATTGCTTGATGAGCCAACGTTTGGGAAAGTTACTATTCCAGGAATAATTTTGCCGAAAAAAGCAAATATTACAATGCTAGGCGTTGGAGGTAAACTGGAGTGGCAGCAGTACAGTCAGAACTTATCCATAACACTACCGCACAAGTCTTTAGTCAAAAAATCACCAGCTTACACATTAGAGATTAGCTGTATACCTCTATAATCTGATTCAGAAGTTAGAACCATCTTTGATCAAAAAAGAAACAAGGCTTATAGGTTCTTTTTTACTAAAAGATGTTTCCTGAAGCTAAACTTTTCAATTGAATATCATACTTATCAGTATTGCGATCGCATCTACTGATTTATTTTCTGCCGTGTAGACGTTGGTATCGTGTAATCAACACCCGAAAGAATTATATCTGCATTAGTGATACCAACGCGACAATGAGCTATTAATGAATGCCACTGTGCTTACTGCTTGTCTAAACGGCGTAAGCATCAGAGTTATTAATGTTTTCAGTTCTTTTTCTGATTATACTTGCCCTGTAGTCACAAAATAGCAATAAAACAGCAATCTTCATCTGTGAGTAAAGTAGAACATGTCAATTTAGCGACAAATCTTAACACACAAATGAATGATTGAATGCTAAATTTTTTAGGTCTTATCTATCGATAGGTAGTAGACAAAAATTTTTAAGTATCATTACGTCCTCTTTCACAGGCAGGAAAGGGTTCCCAGTCGTAGTAATTCTTACGGTTGAGAGCCTTACATTGTCTTGCCTGTCCTTTTTGCATATTTCCACTCCCTTACGTCCTCCTCCTTTCTTCTTTTGAACTAATGATCAAGACTATACGTTCCCTTCTTTTCTACACAGCTTTAGCCATTTTCACTCTTGTAGTTGTAGTCACAACCCAGTTGGTAACTATACATAAGACCCCGGCGATCGCTAAAACTGCAATTACCCAAGCTACTGAGAGTTTGTATGTTTACGTGTCTCCAACGGGAAGTGACACCGGAGGCGATGGTTCATTAGTTAACCCGTGGAGGACATTGGCGTATGCAGCAAAAAGAGTTCAACCAAATCAAAATTACACAATTTACCTGAACGCAGGTGTCTATACAGAAACGGAAGCGACAATACTTCCGCCGGGAGTGAATATTAAGGGAGCAGGTGAATCAAGCGTAACTATCACAAGTAATGGTGCAATTCCAGCTTCGGGAGTCGATACAAATAGTAGTGATTGGAGCCTTTTGTATTATGGCAGCACTATTCAACTCGTCTCGCCTAGCTACTCCGGCTCTAGTCCTCGGTATGGTTCTCCTTCACAGATGCTTGAAGCGACAAACGGCAATCAGACTTTAAGCGGCTTTACCCTAGACGGGAATAGTAAAATCATCAAAGCTGGTGTTTGGGTGGAAAATCGTCACAATGTAACTGTGCATCATGTCACCTTCAAAAATTTTCAGCATAGCGGTGCAGTTTTTACTCGTGGCAATATGTGGTGGTACGTGCCGCTTCCTGAAGGAATGTGGATGAAGAACACAACGATATATAATTGCACCTTTGTTAACTCCGCCGCAGATGGAATATCGGGAGGATCTACCGGGAACCTTAGACTTGGAGGACTTGATGGTGCAAACATCTACAACATAACTATCCGCGAGAATCAAGGATATGGTATCAAGTTCATGCACGTAGGACATATGCGTAACGTGAAAATCCACGATAGCAATATCCAGGTTCCAGAAATTGATTCTCAGTGGGGAGAGGATGCTGCGATTGAACTTTGGAATTTGAGCTATGGAAACCAAATCTTCAACGTTACGGCTAATACGTGGTTCTCAATGGTCAATCATGCACAAATGAACGATTACCAGCCGACAGTTACACATCCCAACAATCTCAATATCCGCAATGTCCGAATTATAGACCGTGATGGTATGAGTGGTAAGGAATCAATTGAAGTTGCTTTGAGTGGAGTGGAGATATCCAACTCCTACTTTCAGGATAAAGGCTTCGGTATCGCCGTTTGGGGTGGGAAAGCTTGGGGGGGAAGTATCGAAAATCACGACATCAACCTCCATAACAATATCTTCGCCAATATTGCCCGTAAAGTTCAATTTGGCTTCGGGAATAGTGCTGCTGTCTTCATTCCCGATCCTGCTTCAAACATCAAGATTCACAACAACGTATTTGATAACTTGGGGAATAGCTTACAACTCAACTCTGCCGACGGGATATCAATCAAGAATAATGTGTTCTTGAACTCCCAAGGAACTGATTTACAAGGAGGCAAAAACATTGCCTTTACTAATAATCTTCGTAGAAATGTAAACTCGGCAAAGCCAAGTTGGCAGACTGGATTCGCGGTTGATGCAACAAACATCCAAGGGAATCCAGGATTTACAAGTACGGGCGACCGTTGGAACTCCTACTACAAGCCAGTTTCGTCACTCAGTCTTGTGGTGAATAGAGGCACTAATGTAGGGCTTCCTTACTCCGGCTCGGCTCCTGATATTGGTCGATGGGAGTGGTGAGAAGAAGGTAGCGATCCAATACGGTTCGGATAAGCATTTTGAACTAATAATTGGTTTAGGGAAAAGGTTAAAGGGTAAGGGTTAAAGGTTTTTTCTTCCCTTTTCCCCTTCGCCTTTCCCCTTTAACCGAACCGTATTAGGTAGCGATCGCCCCAAGATAGATAAAACTTAACGGTTAACGGTACTCATATCTGGATAGCGATCGCCTGCGGTAATACCTTTGGGTGCGGCTGCTTCAATGCGATTGAGGTCATCTGGAGTTAACACAATCTCAGCTGCGGCAATATTATCTTCTAGATATGTGCGTCGCTTTGTACCAGGAATCGGTACAATGTCCTCTCCTTGGGCTAGTAGCCAAGCCAAAGCTAACTGGCTAGGTGTCACACCCTTTTCTTCTGCAATTTCTTTGACCTTTTCGACTAATTGCAGATTCTTATAGAAATTCTCACCCTGAAAACGTGGGTTATTTCGGCGGTAATCATCTGCGGCTAAGTCTTCAGGACGGGTAATGGCTCCCGATAAAAATCCTCTACCAAGGGGACTGTAAGGGACAAACCCTATGCCTAATTCTCTAACAGTGGGTAGAATCTCCTCTTCTGGGTCACGAGTCCATAGGGAATACTCAGTTTGTAATGCAGTAATTGGGTGGACAGCCTGCGCTCTACGAATTGTCGCTGGAGCAGCTTCTGACAGACCTAGATAACGCACCTTACCTTGCTCTACCAACTCCTTCATCGCACCCACTGTATCCTCAATTGGCACATTGCGGTCAACACGATGCTGATAGTACAAATCGATAACATCTACACCCAAACGTTGCAGAGAAGCATCGCAAGCTTGACGAACATATTCTGGTGTACCATTTACGCCTTTCCAACCGCCGTCTTCGGTACGCACATTGCCAAACTTAGTTGCTAATATCACCTGATCTCGGCGATCGCTAATAGCTCTACCTACTAATTTTTCATTAGTAAAAGGCCCATACATATCAGCCGTATCCAGAAAATTTAACCCCAGTTCCAAGGCGCGATGGATAGTGGCGATCGCTTCCGCTTCATCTCGACCACTGTAAAATTCAGACATACCCATGCAGCCAAGTCCCAGTTCTGAAACTTCCAGCCCTTGTTTACCCAGCTTTCTAGTTTTCATATAAAAATTTCCTAGCCAAGAATAATAGACAGAAATGAAACACTTCTGCATTATCTCTTGCTTGAGGAATAAGTCATCTATTAATAGTAGTAATTAGGTATAAATAAATTTGACTTGTATGGGCTGTCATTAGTCCATAGTCAACAGTTAATTATTTTAGATATTGGCTGTAAACTAAAAAAATCTAAAATCGGCAATCTAAAATCTAAAATTAATCAACAGGCTCTTGGTCAAATTGTCGCATTAACTCTAACAAAGCCTCACGGTCTGGAGTGTGTCCATCTTTGAGCAGTTCGGCTAATCCTGCAAAATACTTTTCCCGTTCTCCGCCTGGACAAAACATAATTAATAATTTGGCAGTAGTTGTTCCTGTGTTAGCAAAAGTATGAGGTGTACCACGAGGAACCAATACAAAAGCCCCTGGTTGACCATGAACTTTTTGATTTCCTACCTGAATTTCTACTTCCCCCTCAACAACATAAAATAGTTCCTCCATTTGCCGATGAATATGCAGCACAGGAGACGTTCCACCTGGTGGTATGATGTTTTCAAATAAACCCAAGTGACCGTGTGTATCAGCCCCAACAGCTTTGAATATAATTTCACTATTACCAGTTCGCAAGTGATTACCTTGCCCTGGTGCGAGGATAATTTCTTTAGTAGGTAATGTCATCCTCAATTCCTCCTCAAAGTCTGCAATTTATCAATTGTCCATTGTTGGCAATTGCTGAGACTTTTTACCTAAAGAAGCACTAGCAAGAAAACTAGAGAATGAAACGAGCATCCAACCTAAACATATTTGCTTTCTTGTTTGCCAATCTTGTCTGTTATTGGCTGTAGGAATTGGTTGACTATTTACCTCATATCTCCAACAGGCGATCGCACCCATACCAAACAAAATGCTACTAACGATAGAGGAGATTGTGATAGTTGTAAACAAACGTGAAGCAAAATCCTGCTGCATTTTTAAACGTCTAACAGCACGGCGATTCCTAAGAATGCTTAACTCGTCTGTGTTATGACTTATTTGAGCTAATGGGTAGGTAATTTGTTGATTATTTTTCATTTCCCGTCACCTGTATCCCCTTCTACGTTACACATGACTTCTACGTCAGTAGTCACATCGTAAACTTTTGTCAGAGGTTAAGCTACTTTCTACAGAAAGAATCAAGAAATCTTTTTTATTAGTTTATGGTTATTTGTTATTAGTCATTAGTCATTAGTCAACAGTCCATAGTCCATAGTTTAAGGTTATTTTCACCTCTCTTACTCTTCTTCAGAGACTATTTATAAAGTAAATCTTAAGTAGGGTGTGTTAAGGCGTTAGCCTAACGCACCGTATTATTTAGCGGTGCGTTAGGCGCTTGTGTTATTCATTTCGTGAAACATCATTTCCAAATGTGCGCCTAACGCACCCTACAGTAATTTTATTTTTACTTTATAAATAACCTCTCATTCAAGTGAAACATTTCGTATAGTACACAAATACTAAAAAGTAGTATAATTTACGTGACTCCAAGTGTTGAAAAAAGTTTGGTGCGTTTATGCCGAAACGCCTTCTAGTGGTTGAATCACCAGGGAAAGTTAAAAAGCTTAGTCAAATTTTGGGTTCAGAATGGATTGTGCGTGCTTCTTGTGGACACATTCGAGAACTCAGTGATGAGGGTGAGGATGCTTTGGGATTCAGCATGGAAGATGGTAGGGTCAAATGCAACTACATAGCGCGTGACCAACGTTCTAAAGAAACTATCCAGCAATTAAAGACTACAGCCAAGCAGGTGAGTGAAGTTGTGTTGGCTACTGACCCAGATAGGGAAGGAGAAACTATTGCTTGGCATCTCAAGGAAGTGTTGGGGTTGAGGGAACCGAAAAGGGTTGTCTATACAGAGATTACAGCCTCGGCGGTACGCAGTGCGATCGCTAATCCCCGGAAGCTAGACCTCAATTTAGTGGGTGCGGGGTTGTGTCGAGATTGTTTAGATAAGTTGGTAGGTTATAAGGGTAGCCCTTTAGTATGGGCGTTGAATAATGGGGCGAAGAGTGTAGGCAGGGTGCAAAGTGCGACACTGCACCTGATTTGTCAACGAGAACGAGAAATCCAAACCTTTGTACCTCAAGATTACTGGAGTGTTTGGGTTGATTACGCTGAGGGTTTCCGCGCTTTTTATAAGGGTGCAGTCAACAGTCGTCCAGACTCGTCAGAACAGGAAGTAGAAGTTCATGATGATGCAGGGGGAAATAACACCACTGCCCCAGAGTCTACCAGGGTGCTGTCGGAAGCGGAAGCTAATCGTTTAGTAGAAGCAGCACGTACTCATCCCCACCAAGTTGTGCAGTACGAGGGGAAAATTGTCAACCGTCAACCACCGCCACCGTTTATTACTTCTACTTTGCAACAAGCGGCTGGTTCTAAGTTGAAGTTTGCACCAGAAAAGACAATGCAACTGGCCCAAAAGTTGTATGAGGCTGGGTTGATTACATATATGCGGACGGACTCAGTAATGTTGAGTCCAGAGTTTTGTGAAAGTGCGCGTCAGTGGTTGGAACAGAATGATCCGCAGAATGTACCCACGCAAGTTGCGAGACATCGCAGCAGTAAAACAGCGCAGCAAGGACATGAAGCCATTCGTCCCACGGATGTATTTAAACCTTCGGCTGAGTTGCGTATAGAACTACCAAACGATGAGTTTAACTTGTATGTGATGATTTGGAAACGGGCGATCGCTTCTCAATGTCGTCCAGCCCAACTGCGGAAAACTTTGGTAATTACTCAGTCTGGGCAAATTCTTTGGCAAGCACGAGGACAAGTAGTTGAATTTCTCGGTTATACCCGTTACTGGCCTAACCTCAGCAAAGATTCCCTACTACCCACCTTACAACAAGGGCAAATGCTGACCTTAGAAAATTCTGGTCATGAGAAGAAACAAACCCAACCCCCACCACGCTACAGCGAACCCAAATTAGTCCAACTCATGGAACGTAAAGGTATTGGTCGTCCTAGTACCTATTCTCCAACGATTGCCACCCTCAAGAAACGGGGTTATGTAGAATTAACAAAAGACAACCTACACCCCACAAATTTAGGGTTAGAGGTTGATACTTTCTTACAAAAAGCTTTACCAGATTTACTAGAGGCAGAATTTACTGCCAAAATGGAAAATGCTCTAGATGCGATCGCCGATGGAAAACAACCTTGGCAGCAATACTTAACTACTTGGAATCAGAGTTATTTTGCGCCAGCTTTAGCAAAAGCGAAAACTTTAGTTGTTAATTGCGCTAACCCCGCGAAAAGTTTTCCTGAACGTAAATACGACACTAGCAGAACTCGCTGTCCTGACTGCAACAACTTCCTCAGCAAGATTCCAAGCAGTAAGCTCAAGAAAAAATATTTCCTCAAATGCACCAGTGGTTGTGAAAATACTGTCCTCTTTTGGAGTGAATTTAGTAAAACTTGGCAACCACCCCGAACGAAAGATGACAAAATTGCCGAGAATGGGGAAGATAAAATTATACCCTCCTCGGCGAAGTCACCCGCCAAATTAAGCGCCTACTCTTGCCCAGTATGTAAAAAACCTTTGGAAGAGTACACTTACACAAAAGATGGACAGACCAAAACTATGCTGCGTTGTTCTGCTTCCCAATCTCGCACTGATAAAAAGCATAAAGATGTGGCTTATTTCAGTACGGCTAAGGGTTGGTGGAGTCCCAAGTTTGGGGAATTGAAGGGTTGATGATTTAAGTGCTAAATATCTAAAGTAAGATGACCAATTTGAAAGAAACTAGTCAACAACGCCAGTCGCCTATTTCCTTCATCCAAAATGTCTTAATTGCCCGTTGGCGATCGCTTTTACTCCTATTTATTGGGGTATATTTACCATTGCAGATATTTGAGTTACTAGCGGTGAAGTTGTGGCAGTACGAAGCTGGCTTCCCTTGGGATGTACCTGTCCTTTTGGCAGTTCACTCTACAGCACAACCCGCACTAGATGTTGTGGCGGTGGTTTTAACTAAATTTGGCTCATTTTGGACTGTAGCACCTATGATTGGTGTGATCGCTTTTGTATTATGGCAGAGAAAACGCTGGCGATCGCTTGCTTATTTACTCACCACAGCTTTAGGCAGCGCTATCATCAACCGTAGCGCTAAGATGTTGATGCACCGAGTCCGTCCTCAATTGTGGCCTTCCAGTGCGCCGGAATTTGATTTTGCCTTTCCTAGCGGTCATGCTATGACGAGTATGACACTCATAACTGTGTTGTTAATCCTCACTTGGGCTACCTCTTGGCGCTGGTTGGTTTTGAGTGTTGGTAGCTTATATGTTTTAGTAATTGGCTGGACTCGCCTTTACTTAGGTGTACATTTCCCTAGTGATATTCTCGCAGGGTGGATGGTGGCGATCGCTTGGGCAATTGGTGTGAGTATAATTATCAAACCAAACTTAACTAAACCCACCGTAGTAGGCGACCAAACGAAAGAAGAAACAACTCTCTTACCCGAAGAAACGCAGGTGTGAACCGTGAGTAAGTTTAATAATATTTTGTTACCAAACTTTTCTTTATATGGAGAGAAAATAAAAACATTGATATAAATATTACAAGGTTACTAACAGGTATTTCAAGATGGCTTCTAAAGGAACAGCCTATTTACTGTGGCTTTTTTGTCTACTTGGTTTTGCTGGCGTACATCGTTTCTATTGTGGCAAGCCATTGTCAGGGTTGATCTGGTTGTTCACCTTTGGACTATTTGGGCTGGGACAGTTAGTTGATTTGGCGTTAATTCCGGCAATGGTCGATGAAAAGAATTTGAAATATCTGGCATTGCGCGGAGGTAATCAAACTCAAACAAATACTCAGACAATAGTTGTCAACCTGGGTGGGCAAGTTAGCGGCTCTGTACCTGGACAAGTAACAGTTAGCGATGCTAGTTTATTACAACCTCAGCCAGTCTTTCCCCCACTTAACTCAACTCCACAAAATGATGTAGTAACCATTTTAAAACTTGCTCAAGGCAAAGGTGGTAGCATTTCTGTTGCTGATGCGATAATTGAAACAGGCAAGCCTGTACCGGAAGTCCGTTCTCTGCTTGAAAGCCTTTGTGCTGAGGGGGTAATGGAAGTTTGCAACCACGAAACTACAGGAGCGGTTGTTTACCGATTACTCTAGCCTTTAAGTGCTTGAGTCTGTAATATATTTTCGGAACTTTTATTTTTAGCCTTGCCGTAGGCTACTACGAATTATCAATTGCTTGCCTGTACACAACAACATGATTCTTAAAAGTTCGCTTTGCCTCAAGCATCGCTTGATTTGCTCGATCCAACAAATCCTTAACTGTAATACCAGGCTCAGATATAGCTATGCCAAACGAAGCGGTAACACTTTCAAGAATTTGCTCGCCATCTTTTAGCTGCATTTGAAAAATATCTATCCTGAGTTGTTCTACTCGCTCATTGAGAGTTTCCATCGTTACATTAGGCATAATAATCACAAATTCGTCTCCACCCCATCTGCAAGCAATATCAAAGGAACGAATAGATTTTAAAAGTTGCTTTGCTAATGCTTTAAGAGCAATGTTCGCAGTTAAATGTCCATAGCGTGAGTTATAAAATTTAAAGTTATCAATATCAAGAAAAACTACACCAAGTGAATGTCTCAGGCGTTCCGCCTCGGCTAACCTCTGCTCTGTTATGGTTTGCAGATAGTTAGGATTGAATAGTCCTGTCAAACTATCGCGCAAATTATCGTAAGTTAGACGTTGTTTCATCAACAAATTATTGAGTGCAAAGGCTAAATACCTAGCTATTATCTCAGCAATTTTTTGTTCTTCTGCTCCTATTTCTTCAAGAGCATGGATGTGTAAAAACCCAACTACTTCAGCTTGTCCTAACAATGGCACACATAAATGTGAACCACTAACAGGGTGTTCTAAATGGTTACATATCAACCCTAGATTAGAAGGTGATAATAAGTTTAATTTCCCTCTCCGCAATGCCCAACAATCAGATTTTGAAAATATTTCTTTACTTTGTTTTTCCGCTCCCCAAAAGCTTTTCATTTCTACATAGTTTTTGGAGTTAGCAATAATATTTATAGAGAAACTCATACTAGGAAAAAGCTTATTACAAGTCAAACTAACCACTTGATATACTTCATCTTCATACTCGCAAACATACAGCATATTAACCATGTCTAACAGACATGTAACTTGCTGATTTTTGGCTTCTAATGTAAGGTTTTTTTGTTCTAGTTGCTTACTTAAATCTGCTATGTGTCGCTGTGCTTCTACAGATTCTGTAATATCTATACTAATTCCGCCGATGCGACGCTCCCCTGTGGTGTCGTCGCTAAACGGAAATTTAAACGATAGCCAATAGTATGGCTGTTCACTATTTGGTATCTTTACCTCTTCAATTATTTTCAATGGGCGTAGAGCTTTCAAAACGATTTGATCGTTTTCCATCACCTTCCGCCCCTCTTCTGGATCTGGCAAAAATTCTTGATCAGTTTTTCCTAACCATTCAAGAGGCCCTACCAAAAATTTAGACTGCATTTCTTGGTTGTAATAAAGCACTCTAGATTGTTCATCTTTGATATATGCGCCAAATGGGCCTTGATCTAAAAATAATTGTTGCATCTGCTGGCTACGTTGCAGTTCTAGAGCATTTTTTTGAAATTTGCTAATTACCTCTATAATTTGATATAGAGTAGGTATTAACCACAACAAGGTAGACAAAGAAATAAACGCCATGATGTTGAGTACGCTTAAGTGTACCCAAGAAACTGGATTATGAGGCTCAAAAATTGCTAAAAAGTGATGTAATCCACAAAATAGTATAAATGCGCCTGATAAGAAAAATGCTAACCAAAATTTAGAAGGCACAGTTGCTTTAGTTCTAGCAAATAAAATTGCTATTACTATAGGAATACCAAAGTATGAAAATGCAGTGATGCCATGAGCAATTCTGTAATTCCAGTAAATAATTTCCATTAGTAAATTAATCAGAACAAGTCTGGTGTGTTTAAATACATTGTTAAGTATTCGACTATTCTATATTTATGATTATAAATTTTGGCTATAGTTAAGCATCTGTATAAAATAGCATTAGCCAAATAATCTTTTAAATATTCCTTTGGTATAACAACATATCTATCTATAGATATAGGTATAAAATTAAAATTTTGTTTATGTATATGATGAGTGATATATTATTATCAATGTAATACGCATTTTTTAAAGAAATTTGTTGTAGGTTATTGCTTACGCCTAACACACCATACATAATAAAATTTATAGTTTAAATTCGAGAAAATCGTCGGTTGCTATAGTCTGTTAATACTATCTGCGATCGCAACGCAACTAAAAAGGGCTTGCTGAAAAAGTCATTTCAAAGGAAGAGAAAAATTGATTAAGTAGTCAGTCCAGAAAAAAGATAAGTTTTTGTTGTTTAAGGTTTAATGAAATATCAGTTTCGATAATAGAAGAAGTAAAAAAAGACTCAGTTTTGAAAAATAGGCAAAAAAATACACAAAAAAGCCGTAATAGCAGAGTAGAAAGATTCATAACTAAAAAAGTTATGGCAATAGCGGTGAAAGAAGTATGAGGAAGTTTAGCCATAACTCTACCAAGGCTAAATCTTCGTTTACCTTGTCCAAACTTGCCCTCAATACAATTACGAATCCTTTCGTCATAAGCGGCTTGTTTCTTCTTTTCAGGGCTGACATTTTGGGGGGGTCTACCTAGTGGTGGGCCACTAATTCTAATTCCCCTTTCTTGACACCAAGCTCGATTCTCCCTCGTCCGATAAATCTTATCAACATGAACTGATTCAGGATAATATCCGGTGTAGTTTTTGTATGCTTCTACTTGTGATTTTAAGTCTCCTGATTCGTTAAAGTTGTCCCAACTAATATGGTCTAAAAATACATAGCCATCATAGTAACTAGCTGAAAACTTAGCCCCAAACTCTACTGTTCTCCCGGCTTTACCTCGGATAATCGGACGAATGTGTGGTTGGTTTAAACTGACAATGCGGTCTTGTATACTAATTTTTTGATTTTCATATAACCATAACTGTTGACGATAAACTTCTGCTACTACTAGCAACATCTTATATTGACTGTTGCTCAGTTTTAATAGTGACGCACCTAAATTTATTAGCTGCTGAATATGAGTTAAATTTCTGTTGATATATTGCAGTTGCTTTCTGATAGCTTTCCTTCTTTCTTTAACTGTTGGTTTTCTTTTCTTGGCTACTGCTAAATAATC
This sequence comes from Nostoc sp. MS1, assembly GCF_019976755.1. Lineage (NCBI taxonomy): Bacteria > Bacillati > Cyanobacteriota > Cyanophyceae > Nostocales > Nostocaceae > Nostoc > Nostoc sp. MS1. Next base: position 1,505,869 of record NZ_AP023441.1, on the reverse strand, counting down.
CTTTCTTGCTTTGTTTCTGTAGGTTCTTGGTTTGTTGATATTTCTTACTAATAAGGACTTATATAATGTATCTATGATTGTTTCTGTTTGCTTTCTGGCTTGATTTAATAATCCTAAATCTGTCGGATAACTTATGTCTGCTGGCGCACAACTAGCATCTAATATTAATTTTCCTCTATTGGCTGGCTTACTTTTTGAATCCTCGACCTCTGGCTTTTTTGCTCTTACTTCTACCTCCTGTTTATTTTCTAACATCTTCCTGACTATTTCTTGATTGATTTTATTGACTAATTCTATATCTATCCTTTCTCTAAAATGAACTAGCATTGACGGGTCAAATGCAGATTCATTACTATATGCTGACATTCCTATAAAGTATTGCAGATACGGGTTCTCCCGAATTTGTTCTACTGTCTCTCTGTCACTTATTCCTAATTTTTCTTTAATTATTAATGCTCCCAACGCCATTCTAAATGTTTTGGCTGGCGCTCCCATTCTTGCTGAAAATATTTCTGCGTACTCTGCTTCAAATTTTGACCAAGGTATCATGTTCGCCATGATTACCCATCGGTTATCTGACGCTAGTTTTCCCCCAAAGGGTAGTTCAAAGTTTTCTGCTGCTTTTTCTTGCTTTTGCGCTCTTCGATACATTTTAACGCAACTTGCTACAAGGATTTTTACTTATCTTACCCTTTTTCTTTTCACCTTATTTTTCTTTCCTGACCCTGAAACTCTTCATTCTGCTATCTTTCGCCCTTATTCAGCCAGCCCTAAAAAGATACAGCATCAACATTCATTACTTCTTATCCTGGGTTAGCGGTGGTGCTAGAGGTCTTCTTGGTTTCCCACCACCAATACTACTAGGGCTATTATTATCTACAACTTGTAGCTGACTAAACAATATATTGACATCATCGAAAAAATCACCTTTGTTTGTAGCGATACTCAAGCCATAAGCTTGCTTAACTTCTTCACTAACTCCAGATTCCATACCAATATAATGAGCGTCCCAAGCTGCATCATCAACCACATAAGCACCATAATTTTGAAGGGCTTGAAATATCTTCTTTCCGGGAACAGTTTTTAAGCGAAGATTTTTTTGATTTACTTGGGGTGGAATAGCTAGTAAGCTTCCTTGAGTTAACGCTGGATTATTACCTTTATATTCATTAGCTGCATAAGAATCAGCGCGATCTGCTGGGTAACGAAAACCTTTTCTATCTTGAGAGTAATAAAGATATTTTTTGCTCCACAACAAAATCTTCAAAGCATGAGCAATTGGTTTCTTATTAATCAATTCACCTTTGCGAATAGAGCCACCAATACTAGATAATCCAGAGCCAAAATGTGCGCCTCCTCTACCTTCGCTATATAGAGATACATCGGGAAAGTATCTCCAACCATAAATCGGCCCACCTTTAACACATCGTGCTAGTGCATTAGCCTGCACAAGCGTTTTACCATCGGGAAGTAAAAAAGCAGTAGCATTGTTTGGAGTATTACGTGGTGTAACTGTAGCGTCTGGAATAATAAAATTATCAGGTATAGGTAAAGAAATATAAGCTGTATTTTTTCCCTGACATCTCTTAGTCCAGCTACCAGGAGTGTAAAGTGGTCGTTTTGGATCTGTAGCTTTTAACCTAAAAAAGTATTCAGTATCAGGTGCAACCCAAGCGGCTGGTTTTATGTTCGCTGGAACATACTTAGCTTTTGAGCCAATTGGTGTATTCCAAATTGAGTTAGAAGTGAATGGTTGTAGCCAAGGGTCACGAGTATTTTGATGCTTAGTTTGTGCTACTACTTCTATAGAAGTTAAGGATAATAAAAACAGGAATACCAAGACAATAATTCTTATGTGCATAAGGTATGTTGCTAATTCCCCTAATTTAACTAGGCTCTAACTGTGGGTTTTGGCGTTGTTTAAATTAAGAGAATTTTAGCTTGTTGGGGCAGTAAATATCAGTAACAGTAATTTTCTTAACTCTTGCCCTTTCAATTTTGGATTTGGGATTTTAAATTTTAGATTGAAGCATCCAATATAAAATCTAAAGTTCCCCTACTTAATGACTAACCTCCACAGGTATAAGTGCGCTGTGTAAAGTTTCTAGTAATTCTTTAGTTGTGTAGGGTTTGGCAAGAAATTTTTTCACTACTACAGATGCGGCTAGTTTTTGGTTAGTGACTAAACCGCTAACAGCAATGATTTTGACTTGAGAATTAATTTTTTGTAGGGCGCGGATGGAACTAATACCGTCCATTGACGGCATCATCATATCCATGAGGACTACGCTAATTTTATCTTTATGCTGGGCGTAGAGTGCGATCGCCTCTACTCCATCTGAGGCTGTTAGCACCTGATAGTTATAAGTCTCTAAAGAAATTCTCGTCATTTCTAAAATTTTGGCTTCGTCATCCACGACTAAAACCAACTCTCCGTTACCTTTGAGTAGTTCTAAGTCTTCTGCAAAAGATGTAGCCGTTGCCTCTACAGCCGGGATAAATACTTTAAACTCTGTGCCTCTACTAACTTCGCTATACACATTCACAAAACCATTATGGCTTTTAACAATGCCTTGTACCGTGGAAAGTCCTAACCCTGTACCTTTACCAACGTCTTTTGTGGTGAAGAATGGTTCAAAGATTCGCTCAAGTGTTTCTGGTTCTATGCCCATCCCCGTATCACTCACGGAAATTACTATATAATTGCCAACACGAGCATCAATATTCATCCGTGCGTAGTGTTCATTAATATATAAATTTTTGGCAGAAATAGTCAAATTACCCCCATTAGGCATAGCATCACGGGCATTAACTATAAGATTCATCAACACTTGATGTAGGTTTGTGGCATCACCAATAACAGTCCAAAGTTCTGTTTCAATGTTGGTTGCACATTCAATTGATTTGGGAAATGTTTCTTCAATAATTTGCTTAATTTCTGAAAATAAGTGGCTAATTTGGACAATCGTTCGTTTACCTTCCACACCACGGGTAAATTGTAATACCTGTTTAACCAAAGCAGCCCCACGTTTGGTATTAGATTCGATAGTTTTAAACATTTGCTGAGAGCGTTCGTCAACGTTGGGAAGTTTGAGTTGTAGTAGTTGAGATGCTGTGAGGATGGGTGTGAGGATATTATTCAAGTCGTGGGCAATACCACCAGCAAGAGTTCCTACACTTTCCAGTCGTTGGGCGCGGAGAAATTGGCTTTCTAATTGTTTTTTCGCTGTAATATCGGTATTGACTGTCAAAATTGATCTAGGTTGTCCATCCTGATCGCACATTAAATTCCAGCGACTAGCTACAATAATGGCTTTACCATCTTTGGTAATTTGTTGTAATTCCCCTTGCCAGTAACCATACTCCACCAAACTTTTCTTGACTACTTGCAGTTGCGATAGGGTTTGTGGTTTATATAAAAGTTTATTGGCATCCTGACCAATAATTTCCTTTGCCTGCCATCCATATAAATGTTCCGCGCCGTGGTTCCAAAAACGGATGCAGTTGTTTAAGTCCCGCACAAGAATGGCATCGGTAGTAATGTCAAGTAATGCAGCTTGTTCACGGAGTTTTTCTTCTACTCGCCGACGTTCCAAAATCTCCGCTTCTAGAAGCTGATTTTGTTCTTTGAGAGTTTTTGTCAGATGAGATAATTTAAGATGAAGTTTGACACGGGCTAAAACTTCTTCATGTTGTAGGGGTTTGGTAATGTAGTCTACAGCGCCTAAATTTAAGCCTTTAACTTTATCTACAGTGTCAGTCAGGGCTGTCATAAAGATGACAGGAATATCTTGTGTGAGGGGATTGTTTTTGAGATGTTGGCAAGTGTCAAAGCCGTTCATCCCTGGCATGAGAATATCTAACAATATTAAGTCTGGTGGTGCATATTCAGCTCTGGCGATCGCACTCTCACCATCCTCAGCAACTAACACTGTATAGCCAGCATTAGCCAAAAAATCAAACAGCAATTCTAAATTTGTCGGATTATCATCCACAATCAAGATGACACCCTGATCTAATGTATTCATATTCATATTTTTTAAAGTTTTTTAAAATTTTTTCAAAAATTCTACAATTTGCTTGCCTTTAAAACCCTTTACGAGTTGACGTAAATGATTTGCAAAAGGCACTAACTTTTCATCTAACTCCTCTAGTTTGGTAATTACGTGCGTAATACCTCTGAGGTTTCCCCGCATCGCCAAATCAAGCAAGATAGCTAAGTCATCTGTTGAGGGAGCAATTAATTGTATATTTTGTGTTGGGTACTTGAGATGGACACCTTCTGGTTGTTGTTTATAGTTTCTTCCATCTTGATAAATCCATTGCAATCCTAGATGAAACTGTAATTTTTCTAAAAGATCATTTACTTGAATTGGTTTAGGTAGAAAATCATCACAACCAACATCCAGGCTCTGCTGTTTTTCAACATCAAAAACACTAGCTGAAATAGCAATTACTGTTGTTTTATTAAGTTCAGGTAACATTCTCAGGCGACGAGTAGCTTCAAAGCCATCCATCACACTCATAACTAAATCCATGAAAATCAAATCTGGTTTGAATTGACAAGCTTTGTTCATCCCATCTAAACCATCAGTAGCTTCTAAGACATCAAAACCCAATGGTTGCAGCAAATTTACCAAAACAGAGCGATTTTCCCACTTATCATCTACCACCAAGATTTTGCGTTGCGAACCGACAAAACCGACAATATTAGCTTCATCGGGACTTTTAAACTCATGAGGTGATACTACCTCTGGTAAATCTAAGTCTAACCAAAAAATGCTGCCTTGACCTAACTTACTCTCAACCTTGATTTCGCCACCCATCATCTCTACTAATTGACGGCTAATTGCTAAACCTAAGCCTGTTCCTTCTGTTTTCCGACTATTTTCACCCACCTGTTTAAAAGGTAGAAATATTTCTTCTAATTGCTGTGGTGCAATGCCAATACCTGTATCTTCTATAGAAAATCTAATTTTCGGAATATTTTCTGCCGTCAATACATAGCCTACCTTAAAAGTAATGCAACCTTTTTCAGTAAATTTCACTGCATTACTAAGTAAATTAATTAACACTTGGCGTAACCGTTTTTCGTCAGCCAGAATAATCTTCGGTAACGGTGAAAGTTGCCGATAGACTAACGTTACACCTTTCTGTTCGGCACGGATACGGCACATCTGCACGATGCCTTCTAAAAATTGGGAAAAATGAAACTCTTGGGGGTAAATCTCCATTTTTCGAGCTTCAATTTTAGAAATATCTAAAATATCATTAATTAGTGTTAAAAGATGTTCCCCGCATTGGTGGATAATCGCTACACCATTTTTTTGCTGCTCGGTTAATGTTTGATCTTTTTTGAATATCTGAGTGTAACCTAAAATACCATTAAGCGGAGTCCGCAGTTCATGACTCATATTCGCTAAAAACTCGCTTTTGGCACGGTTAGCAGCCTCAGCAATTTCTTCTGCTCTTTGGCGTTCTTGAATTTCTATTTGTAATTGTAGGTTATTTTCTTGTAGCTCTAAAGTTCGTTCTTCCACCTTGGCTTCTAGGGTGCGGTTATATTCTTCTAAATCATCATACAACCGTGCATTTTCTAAAGAAATTGCTGCTTGGGATGACAAAAGCTGTAATATTTCTACACGCTCAGTGGTAAAAGCTCCTTTTGTCAGATTATTCTCTAAATAAAGAATCCCAATTAATTTACCTTGATTAACTATAGGAGTACATAAAATAGACTTTGGCTGATGCTTGATTATATAAATATCTGTTGTAAAGGCTCCCTCATGAGTTGCATCGTTGATCAGAATATTTTCTTGCGTCCGGTACACATAATTAATGATCGACATCGGTAAATTTTGCAATGATT